>NZ_JBEZJL010000044.1:0-85514 GCF_040651755.1 Actinomadura sp. NPDC048394
GCGCGTCGTAGATCGCCGAGTCGCCGTGGGGGTGGTAGTTCCCCATGACGTCGCCGACGACGCGGGCGCACTTGAAGTAGCCGCGGTCGGGCCGGCCGCGACCCAACCGACCTCACGAAAGATCGAGGTTAGAGACCGTCCGCGGTCGGGGCCGATCTACCACTCACCAAAGACCGCTGCCAAAGGGCACGACCTGGAATTGCGACTGTGCCCTGGTCTGTGACGCCCGGGAGGGCACCGTCGGTGTCGGACGGGCCGGAGCGGTCGGTGATGGCGGTAGCGCCGCTCGCCTGAACTGTCTGTCTGGTGGAGCTGGTCCGGCTTGCCGTCTGAGCGCTGAGGATGAACGATCAATGACCAATGCCCTGAACCTTGTCGTGGCGGGAGACGTGGGCCTGTCACAGAAGCTGCGTGGCACAGGACGGTTTCCGGCCGTGTTCGATGTCGCCTCCGCCACCGAGCTCCGATCCCTCTCCAAGAGCGGCGAGGTTCAGCCTCCGGCCGCGTTCATGTTCGCGCCGGGCTTCGACGAGGACCTCCCCGACGTCCGTGTCACTCACCTGGCCAACGGGCTGGCGGCCGCCGGGTTCACTGTCCTCGTCCACTGCTTCTTCACACAACGTGGTGACCGCTTCAGCCCGGGGGTTCTCGCAAGCGCGGAGCCGATGAGCCTGTCGCAGCTGCTGACGACGCTCGGCGCCGCCCCGCCCGTGAACGATGAGCAGCCGGACCTCCTGCCCGAGCCGCCACCGGAGCCCTGGGTGCTCCCGGGCGTGACGGCCGCGGGGCAGACCGGCCAGGCATGGCCCGCGGACGAGCCGCCGGCAATTCCGGTCCAGAGCGGCGTCGGCGATGAGCCCGTGGAAACCCCGCCCGGTTACGGCGAACTGACGGTCACCCATCGCGGTGTCGCTGCGGTCACCTACCGTGCCGTGCACGAAGAGTCCGGGACCATGGTCGCCCTCCGGATACGGCACGATGGTGTGGAGACACCGCCGGACGAACTGGCCGCCCTGGAGCGCGCCTCCCTCAGTGATCACATGGTCACCGTGCTGGAGTCCGGCCGCACCCCGGCCGGACAGGTGTACACGGCCTCAGAGCACTGTCTCGCGTACCCATCGGAACCGCCTCTGCCGCTCCAGGAGGCGGTCGACGTCGCTTTCTCGCTGGGCATGGGTCTGCAGGCACTGCACGAGCAGGGACTGATCCACGGTGACGTCAATCCCGGCCGAATCATGAGCGACGCCGGGAGGCCGCTGCTGAGCGGGGCGGCGAGTCTTCGGGGCCTGGCGGTACATTCCGCGCCGGGCATGCTCGAACCTGTGGACTTCGAACGCATCGATCCGGGGGTCGCCGCGCCCGAGGTCCTCCGTGGGCGACCTGCCACCGCGGCCTCCGATGTGTACGGGCTCGGCGCGACCCTATGGAGCCTGCTGGCCGGGCATGCCCCGTTTACCGGCGACGACCGGTGGGCCGTGCGGGAACGTGTGTTGACCGAGGCCGTGCCGCCGTTGCCGCGTGACGACGTGCCGGAGTGGCTCGCGAACCTCCTCTCGATCGCGATGGCGAGGGAGCCCGCCGAACGGTACCCGACGGCGCGCGCGTTCACCGATGCGATCGAGGAGGGCATGCGGGGCGTTCCCGAGTCCCCCACCGACTGGGAATCCCTGCTGGCATGGCCGTCGGGCACGACAGTGTCGGAGCCGGGCGGTGCGGGCCGCCGCCGCAAGCCCGTGATGGCGCTCCTGGCGGTGTTCGCCGTACTCGTCCTCGCCGGGGTAGGGATCAGTACGGCCGGACTGATGGCCGGGGACGACAGGGAGGGCGCGCAGCGGCGGCGGCCGAGCCCTTCGCGGACGGAAACATCGCCTTCGAATTCCTCGCCGGGCCCGACGTCCACCCCGACACCGGTGAAGCCGATCAAGGAGTACGCGCCCGGCCGGGTACGGATCGCCGACGCCAGGGTATCGATCGAGGTCGCATGGGCGGACCGCAGCGGGGGCCGGGCCGCGTACTACATCGTCGGGGGGCCCGTGGGACGCACACCCTCCACTCTGGCCAGCGCACCGCCGGGAACCGCGAAGGTCACGGTCACCGCGCTGAACCCGAGCGTGGACTACTGCTTGACGGTCGTCGCCGTCGTAGACGTCGACCGCGTGGCCCACGCCGAGCCCGTCTGCACCCACCGTGTCAAGAGGGTCGGCTGACCCGATCGCGGGGCCCGGCGGCGGGCTCTTCCCGCGTCAGGCGGGACGGTCGAGCCACCCAGAGCACCGCTCGCGGGTTCACCCACCACGACAGGCGGCGCGGCAGTGAACTGGAGCGCCGTAGCCGTGTGGCCAGCAGGCGAACCTGCTCGGACGTGAACGAGGCGTCGTCCGGTGTGACCGGACCACCGAAACCCGCCGCGTTCACCAGCCGGCTCAACCTGCGCAGTCGCCCAGGATCGGTGTCCGGCAGTGTCGCCGCGAGGCTCGCTGTCAGTTCTGCCGTTGTGGCGGAGGCGGGCACGGTGTGGCCTGCGAGCCGCATCGCCACAAGGAGTTCTGTCCAGGCCGCGAGGATGCGCTTGCGGGCCGTTCCGCGGCGCGATCCGCGCGCCGCACGCAACCGCAGCAACGGCATCAGCAGCAGGAAGAGGACGAGCAGCCCCGGCGGGGTGGCGATCAGAAGGGTGTATTCACCACCTGTCGGCCGTGGCACGGCGCCGGGTGCACCAGTGTCCGTAGCGTCGGAGGTGTTGCCGCCGCGGTATGTCCCGTTGTGATCCGCCCGCTCCTGCGGGCCCGGACGCGCCGACGCCTCCGAACGCTTCCGCGGGTTCGGGTCGTAGGGCACCCAGCCCAGGCCCTCGAAGTAGATCTCGCCCCAAGCTACCGCGTCACCTGTGCGGATCACACGGCTGCCGCCGCCGCTGCCCGCCCCGAACCCGACCACGACCCGGCTCGGCAGTCCGGCCGCCCGGGCGAGGACTGCGAACGCGCTGGCGAACTGCTCGGAGGTGGCGCCGCCGCCCTTGCGTCCCGGCGGGACCAGCAGCTCGGCGAGTTCCGCGTAGCCGTGTCCGCCCGGGGCGCCCGGCTCGAAGGTGTAGGAGTCTCGCAGGTACTCGGCGATCCGGGAGGCACGCTGGTGCGCGGTGCCGTTCCCTGCCGCCGCCCGGGCGATGTCGGGCAGGCGCGCCGGCGCGCCTGGCGGCAACCGAAGGTAACGCTCGTACCCGGTACCGGAGGCGGTCGCCGCCCGGGTCCCCTTCCATCCGCTCCAGTCGGGGACCATTCCGGCAGCCGTGTACGAACGGCCGGCGACCGCGCCGTCCAGGGAGAGCAATGTGCCGGAGACGGCGTCGTGGCCGACCGCGACGCCGTCCACCCTGGTGGCGATGCCCGGGACCGGCAGCCAGTCGCCGGGCAGGTCGCCGGCCGAGACCTTCACGGTGGTCCGCGTCGTCCGCGGCGGCACCACCTCGGGGAGAGGCAGGTCCGGCCCGGCAGGACGGTAGGAGCTGTCGGGCAGCCAGACAGGTCCTGTGAAATCGGCGAGCGCGACCCATCGCAGAGTGGTCCGCGGACCCGAGACCGTCATCAGCGGAACGTCCGGGGCGGCTGACCACGCCGACAGGTAGGACAGCGGATTGCGCACCTCGCGCGGCTTCTCGGGAAGATCGCGCTGCCCGCGCGGATCGGCCGCGCGCACCGGCCACCCCTCCAGCACAGCGGGCACCGCTACCGCGCCGATACCGATAAGGATCACCGCGCATGCCACCGCCGTCCCCGCTGCCAGGGTACGAAGAAGAGATCTTTTCCGGCCGTGCACCGCTGCCGCGGCCCGCACGCGTAGCGAGAACCCGGCCCGAGTGGTAACGGGAGCATCGTGGCGAGCGCCGGCCAGTGCCATGGCGGCGGCGCCCGCCAGCAGCGCCGCCGACCGATATCCGGGCTCGATCGCCTCGGGATTGAGCGCGGCGGCCCCGCACAGGAGGACCGTGGCGGGGAGCAGGGAGGGCAGGACGCGGCCGTCGCGGCGCAGCACCGTCGCGATCGCTCCGGCGAGCCACACCGCAAGCACAGGGAACGCGAGCAGGTCCACGGTCGCCAGGGGGTGCGGCCCCGTGGTCAAGATGCGCGCTCCCGAGTGGAGCACCGCGTCCACCGCCGCGGGGACCGGCTCCTTGATCGGCCCGGGCGACCAGGCGGCCAGCGCGACCAGCACGACCGCGGCCATGGGAAGGCCGGCCGGCACCGCGACGGGCCCCAGCCCGCGCAGTACCCGGTGCGCCGCGGACGTGACGGCCACCGCCGCGATCGCCGTACTGACCAGCACGGCAGTGACCGGCGCCGACCGTTCGTAGCCGGCGGCCAGCAACGGCGCCGGCGCCGCCGCGGCCACCGCCACAGCGGCGGAGGCGAGGACTGCGCGTCCCCGGTTCATGTGGTCCACCAACAGGTCTGGTTCCAGCCGTTGGCGAACGCCGCGGGGGTGTGGGCCTGCAGGAGCCGCACCCCGGCGACCGATGCGGGGGGATGATCGGTTTCGCGGAAGCGGCCGATCAGGGCGACCAGTGACAGGACGCGCCGCGCGGCCAGAGCGTCAAGCGCCGCCGCGGTGTCCGCCGGCGTGGCTCGGGCGGACAACAGGACGACCACGCGCCCGGTCGGGGCTGAACGGAGCAGAGCGCACGCGGCCTTGAAGTCCGCGCCGGGCCGCGCCGCCGCCTCGGCGAGGAGGTCCAGATGCGCGGTGATCCCGGCGGATGGGGGCGAGTACCCGCCACTGGCCAGCCGCAGTTCGATCGGGAGCCCGCGGGCGGACAATACGATCGAGGCCGCCGCCTCCGCGAGGTCGTCCAGCTCCGCGTGGCCGTGGCGGTCGTCGACGAGCACGGTGACGCCGGGCCGGGGGGAGACGGCGTGCTCGCGCACCATCAGCCGCCCGCGGCGGGCCGTAGTGCGCCAGTGGATCTGACGGACGTCGTCGCCGAGCGTGTGCTCGCGCAACCCCGCGAAGGCGCCTTCGGTCGACCGGGTCACGGCCGACGAGGCGTCCCGGCCGCCGGCGCCGGCAGCGGTGAGGGCGGCCAGCTCGTGGTGGCGGGGATGCACGAGTACCCGCACGGTCTGGTCGTCGACCCGACGGGTGGCGCGTGCGAGCCCCAACGGGTCGGTGCGGACCAGGCTGAGCGGGCCCACCTCCAGCACGCCGCGCCGCCGCGCGGACAGTTCGTAACGGAGCGGGGCCCGGACTCTCCCCAACGGAATGTCGTACGTGCCGGCGGGCGAGGTCACACGTTCGGCGGCCGTCACACCACCCGCGTCCGCGTCGTCCGTCTCGATGATGACGGTGACGGACTCGCCGACGTGCACGCGCGTGTTCGTGATGCGGCGGTGCACCCGGGCGGTGCGCGGCGGCCGGGCCAGGACCATGGCCAGCGCGACGGTGGGGAAGGCGAGCGCGCCCAGCACGCCCGGTGCCAGGTAGCCGAGGCCGAGGCCGCCACCGGCCAGGACGGCGCCGGACGAGAGGATCCCCCAGCCGCGGCGGGTGGGCCGAGGCATGCGACCCGCCATCCGCTAGGGCCGGTTCCCGTGCGGCCCCGGTACCGGAACCTCGGCCAGGACCTCGGCCAACAGCGCTGTGTTCTCCTCCGCGCTGGAGGCGCGAGAGAAGGGCGCCAGCCGGTGACCCCACACGGGCCCGGCGAGGTCCTTGATGTCGTCGGGAGTGACGTACACGCGACCGTCGGCCAGCGCGTACATGCGCGCCGCCCGGCACAGCGCGATCGACGCGCGCATCGACACTCCGGCGCGCAGCCTCGGGTGTCGACGCGTCCGCTGGGCCAGCTCCAGTACGTACTGGTACACCGGATCGGCGAAGATGATCCGGTCGGCGGCGGCGGCCAAGCGCGACATCTCCGCTCCGTCGAGCACGCAAACCAGGTCCTCGGGAGCGGCCATGGACGCGCCGCGCATCAGCGACAGCTCCGCTTCCTCACCGGGGTAGCCCAGTGAGAGCCGCATCAGGAAACGGTCGAGCTGAGCTTCCGGCAGCGGGAACGTGCCCTCCAGATCGGCCGGGTTCTGCGTCGCCACCACCAGGAACGGGTCCGGCACGGGATGCGCCTTCCCGTCCACCGTGACCCGCCCCTCCTGCATCACCTCCAGCAGCGCCGACTGGGTACGGGGGGAGGTCCTGTTGATCTCGTCCACGATGACGACGTTGGCGAAGACCGGACCGGGGTGGAACTCGAACTCCCGGGTCCGCTCATCGAAGATCGTCACTCCGGTGATGTCGGAGGGCAACAGGTCCGGGGTGCACTGCACGCGGCGCGCGGTCCCCCCGGTCACCGCCGCCAGCGCGCGGGCCACCGTGGTTTTCCCCATGCCGGGCAGATCCTCCAGGAGCACGTGCCCGCCCGTGGCGAACGCGGTGAGGAGCAGCCGCACCGTCGCGGGAGCGCAGCGGGCCACGGTCCCCACGCTCTCCGCCATCCGGTCGAAGATATCGGCCGCCCGCATGGCCTCCTCGCCGGTGACCGCCGCAGTCTCGGGCGTACTGATGCTCAAGCTCGTCCCTTTCAGGGTCATCCGCAGTTGCCCCATCCGGCTGATGCGCTCGCGCCGGACGCGCCACCGGAGAAGCTGACGCAGATGCCGGGTGCATTCACATACACCGGCCCGGCGTAGTACTTGAACGTGCCGCCGTCGTATGCGGGGTGGCCTCCGCTCTGCTTCTTCAACTGGACCCAAACACTGGTGCCCTTGCCGACGTTCGCGGTCTTCATCGTGACCGCGCAGTTCTTCTTGGTGCTGTTGCTGTAGAGCAGGTAGGCCCGCCCCCCATGGAATGAGATCGACCGCTGCACGTAATAGCCACCGCCAGAACCGACGTTGCAGACCTGCTGCGGTGTGTACGGGTTGCGCGTGGGCTTGGGTTTGGGCTTCGTCGTCGGCCGGGGCGACTTCTTCGCCGGCGCCTTGCTGGACGGCGCCTTGCTGGACGGCCCTCTGCTGGACGGCCCTCTGCTGGACGGTCGTCTGGTGGACGGTCTCGGCGCGGAGGGACGTCCACCCGAAGGGCCGGCCTTGGGTCCGGTGGTTCTGGATTCAGTCGGTTCGGGCGGGATTCCGGGCTTCGCCGGCCCCGGGTGCGGGGGAGTCGGGTCGAACGGGTTGGGGAAGATCGGGTCGATGGACGGTGCCGGCACCAGCGGCGGGGCCTTCTCGCCGCCCCCCGGCACGACCGGACGGTCTCCACCCTTCCCCGCCTTGCCCGGGTACTTGCCGACGATTCTGGCTCGGCCGTCGGATCCGATGACGCGAGCGTCCGGGCTGCCCGGTGCGTTGATGAACAGGTTGCCCTCCCGGACCTGCAACTCCAGGTCACCGCGTCCGGCCGGGATCGACTGCACACCGGTCTGCCGTCCGGCCGGGTCGTACACGTGGACCTGCCCGGTCTCCCTCACCGGCACGTACACCTTGCCCGCGAACGGTACGGCGGGCTCTTGGACCGGATCGCGCAACGGGAAGGACAGGACCGGGCCGCTCTTGCCCACGTCGCCCAGCGTGACCACCGAGCCGGCTGCGGGGACGGTGATCGCGGCCAGCGCGCCATGTGTGCGCTCGGGCACCAGCGCGCCCGCCAGCGGTACCGGCGCGGTGACGCGGCGGGTGCCGCCGGGTGTCGCGACCACCAGGTCACGTCCGCCGCGGTCGACCACCAGCGCTCCCTGGTCCAGCACGCTCAGCCCGAGATCACGGCCGGGCTCAGCGACTTCGGTGGTGAGGGTGACCGCGGCACCCCGGGCAGAGACCGTCAGCGCTACGGCCGTGCCCTGCTGGGGCACTGCCACCCACAACCGTCCGGCGTCGTCGAACTCGCCACCGGCCAGCGGGCCCGGCAGCTGCAGCACCGGTCCGACCGGGCGAAGCGTGGCGGGGTCCAGCGCGCGCACGGAGCCCGAGGCGCGGTCGATCACCGCGGCGGCGGTGGCGGTCATCGCCAGGTGCGGGTCACCGCGCAGGCCGACGTCCAGCCGTCCTGACAACCCCAGGCCGCTCAGGTCGAGGGAGGACACCCGGCCGGTGTCCAGATCGTGAATGAGCAGATGCTCGTCGTTCTGGGTGACCTGCACCCGATGGCCGCGGGCGTCGGTCACGCCGCGGCGTTGCTCCACCTGGCCGCTGTCGGGATTGACGCGCGCCACCTCGCCTGCCGTCCGGCTCCACAACCAGGCACTGCCATCGGACGCCTCGGTGGCGTGACCGATCTGGCCGCCGCCGAGCAGTGTCGCGGCAAGTGCCAGAGTGATGAGGGCGGCCGCGCCCCAGCCGCCGATGCGCGCCCGGCCCTTCGGCGCGGGCTTTCCCAAACCCATCAGAGGCACCCTTCGTCGTCCCCGCCATGCGGACCTTCTGGTACGGGGAACGACATCCGGACCAACCTCGGCCTCTGCAGCCTCCAGTTCCCGCTGCCGATCCAGCCCGCGCCACAGGTCTCCGTACCGACAGTCCGGAACGGCCTGCGATGTGCATCACCGGACCTGCGGTGGGCGAAGCGCCGGCCCGGGAGGGTGAGTCAGCGGTGACGGACCAGAGGCAGGAAGACCTGGTCGACGATCTCGATGAGGGCCTGGTCGGAGATGGGGGCGGTGCCGCCGCCCATCAGGTACTCGTTGCGGAGCAGGGCGATGGGGAGCGTGGCGATGCGGGGGACGAGGGCTTCCTGACGTGCCTCACCGCGGGCGACCGCTCGCGCCAGGATGGCCAGCATCACGCCCGGCTCCCCTTCGGCGAGTTCGTCGCGTATGCCGGCCAACAGTCCGGGGTCGCGGCGCGCGTCCATCATCAGCCCGCGGAGGATCTCGGTCCCTGCAGAGGAACTCATCCGGGCAGCGGTTGACCGGAGCAGCTCCAATACGTCGGAGCGGAGTTCCCCGGTGTCAGGTGGGCTTTGCGGACGGCCGACCATCTGCTTGTAGGCGGCGAAGGCGAGTGCCGTGCGGCTGGGCCAGCGCCTGTAGATCACCGTCTTGTTCGTGCCGGCGCGGGCGGCGACCCGGTCCATCGTGAAGCCGCCGTAGCCCCGCTCGGTCAACTCCTCGATGGCGGCCTGCAGGACGGCGCTGTCGATTTCCGCGGCACGGCGCCGTGGACGCCGTGCCGGGCCGTCGGCCTTCTCCACCGGGAGCACGTCCTCCGCTCGCATCGATGCCCCTCCGATCAGCTCGCCATCGGTTTGCGGGGTGCTGGAGGGCACATTCTAGCTTGATCAATCAAGAGACTGTGAGTACCTTATAAGGGTACTAGTAGTACCTACAAAGGATGACAGGAGGAGATCATGTGCATCCGGTTGGCTCTCGCCGGCATGGCGTTCATCGTCCTGGGCGTGCTCGACCTCGGCGGCCTCAGGGAGTTCGTGATCGTGGCCGGCACTGTGGCTCTGCTCGGCTCCAGTATCGGCTGGCTCCTCGCCCGACGCGGCTGGACATCGTGAAGGGCGCACTCCTGCGCGCCGTCCTGTCCGGCCTGACGTCCGAAGGCGTTGCCTCAGCCGGGCCGCCGCGCGCACAGACTCAGGCAGTGCACAGGACAGGTACTCATAGTGTCCAGGCCGACGAGCGTGGGGGAGGGGCGGCGAAGCGGCCGAGGTTCCTCGTCCGGTGGACGGCCCTGCCGCTCGCGCTCGGCATGGCCCTGGGCCCACTCACCCCGGCGGCTGCGTCCCCGCCCTCCCCGCCCTCCGCGCCGGACATGCGGAACGTCGGATCGCTGGTCGACGCGATCGTGCCGAATCAACTCGCCGAGGAGAAGATCCCCGGAGCGGCCGTCACCGTCGTCGCGGGCGGCAGGACGGTGTTCAGCAAGGGATATGGGCTCGCCGACGTCGGCCGGCGCGTGCCGGTGAGCGCCGAGCGCACCGAGTTCTTCACCGGCTCGCTGGCCAAGACCATCACCGCCAACGCGGTGCTGAAGCTGGCTGGAGAGGGGCGGATCGACCTGAACGCCGACGTCAACACCTATCTGCGCCGCTTCAAGGTCACCGAAGCTCCGGGCCGCCCGGTCCGGGTCCGCGATCTCCTCACCCACACCGCGGGGTTCGAGGACGATGTGCTCGGCCGGTCCTGGGGAGACCCGGACGACGTCCCGCGGCTGGCCGAGCTCGCCGAAGACCAGCCGGACCGGGTGCGCCCGCCCGGCACGCTGGTCGCCTACGACAACTACGCCTACACGCTCGCCGGATACCTCGTGGAAGTGGTCTCCGGCCAGCCGTTCGACCAGTACGTGCAGCGCGAGCTCCTGGCCCCGCTGGGCATGAGCGGCACGACGTTCGCACTGCGGCGCCCGCCCGCGATCGACGCCGCGCTCGCCAAGGGCTACCGTCCTGACGGCGACGGGTTCACCGCCTACCGGCGCTACTACGGCGCCGCACCGTCCGGCGTCGGACCGGTCACCACCGCGGCGGACATGGGCCGCTACATGATCGCCCAGCTGCGGCATGACCCGCTGCTCGGGAAGGACGCGGCCGTGCGTATGCAGGCCAGGCAATACACCCAGGACCCCCGGCTGCCCGGCATGGGCTACGGGCTGGAGGAATGGCCGCGCAACGGCCGCCGGCGGCTCGTCAAGGGCGGAGACGTCACCGGCTTCCATCAGATCATGGCGCTGCTGCCGGACGACGGAGTGGGCATCTACGTCGTCTACAACGGCGAGGGCACGTCGATGGGGAAGGGAACCGTCCTCGCCGAACGCCTCGTCGACCGCCTCGTCGACCGCTACTTCCCGGCACCGCGATCCGCGCCGTCCCGGCCCATCGCGGCGGACGCCTCGAAGTACGCAGGCACGTACGTGCCGAGCCGGAGACGCGGCGACCTGCTGCGCTTCAGCACGTTGTTCAATCCGGTGACCGTCGAGGCGAGCGGCGACGGGACGCTGCACACCACCGGGCTGTCACCCGATCCCGACAAGCCCGAGCAGGACTGGACGCAGATCGGGGTCGGCCTGTTCGCCGAGCGCGGCGGCCAGGAACGCATCGCCTTCGACGGGCACGGCCGGTTGGCCGGCGGCCACACCGAGGAGGCATCCGCCTTCGAACGCCGTGACGGACTCTCCTCACCGGTCCTGCATCAGGTCGTGGTGTACGCCGGGTTGACCGCCTTCCTGCTGTCGTTCGCGGGCGTCCCGATCGCCGCGCTCGTCCGGCGGCTGCGGAAGCGCCGCGCCGACCATCCGTCTGCATGGTGGCTGGCCTGGCTGACCAGTGCCCTCGTGCTGGTCTTCGTGGCCGTCCTCGCCTGGCTGTTCATCGTCGACTCCAACAACGCCGGAGACGTGATCTTCCTCGGTTCACCGCTGCTGACGGGGGGCCTGCTCGCATCCTCGTCGGCCTTCGTTCTCACGGCCGGCCTGGCCATCTGCAGCATCATCGCCTGGCTGCGCCGCTGGTGGCGCCTGCCCAGCCGCATCGCCTACACCGCCCATACCTTGTGCGCCGCGTCGTTCATGACGGTCGCGTACATCTACCACCTGGTCGGAGGCGTATTCGCCGCGTCCTGACTTCGACGTGGGTGAACCGCAGGCGGGCCGCTGCTGATCGACCCGCATCGCACAGACAATCGAGCATCCACACGGCGAACTCCCTCCAGAAGCGGACCAGGGTGGCCGTGATGCCCTTCCCCCGGACGGTAGGCGGCACAAGACGCTTACCTACAAGACGTTGGATGGAGGGCAAGTCTCCTGGGAGCGGATTCCGCACCCAGAGGTTGGTCGTCCGCTTCCGATGCCGGAAGGACCGTGGTGTGAGCCGACCGCTACGTCCTATGGACCGAACTCCTCCCGCTCCCACGAGAGATGCAACAAGGGGACCCAGAGAAGAAGCTGCGCGGTGTGGCAACAGACGTCACGTTCTGTACCGCACAGCGGGCGTGCGCCTGACGGCCACCCAGAGCGGCTGCGGTGCGCGGTCGACGCAGCCCAGCACCCATGAACCACTCCCGGATACCTAGAGTGTTCGACGGCAAGGTCAGCCGAAGGAGATACCTGATGCGCATACCGCGATTCCCAGAGGCCGCCGCTACGGGTACGGTCACCATTGGGGCGACGCCGGACGAGGTCTACCGCGTCATCAGCGATCCGCCGTCCATGGCCCTCCTCGCCGAGGAGACCCACAGCGCCCGCTGGCTGGACGGCGCCACAGGGCCCGCCGTCGGGGCCCGCTTCCGCGGCTACAACCGCAACGGGCTGCGTCGCTGGTCCACCACCTGCAGCATCACGGACGCCGACCCGGGCCGACGCTTCGCCTACGAGGTGGCGGCGCCGTTCAACGTCCCCATCTCGCGCTGGCAGTACGACATCGAGCCCACGGCGGACGGCTGCAGGGTCACCGAGACCAACTGGCTGCGCGTGCCGACCTGGTTCCTGCCGTTCGGCATCCTGATCACCGGCGTCGCCGACCGTGCCAGCACCAACGACGCCAACATCGCCGCCACACTGCGGAGCCTCAAGGCGCACCTGGAGACGACCCCCGACCTCCACACCGACAGGCGCTAGGCATACACCGTCTGTTCTGTGGCGTTCGCCCGATGGCTCATCCGGGGCTCGTATGCAGGCTGACGGCATAGCCCGGGTCGAGATTGACCAGCTCACGGGGTTACCGGCGCCGTACACGCGGATCCGGTTGGCCCGCAGCTAAGGCCTGTTTCGAAGTTGGTCGAGTGCCGGCGTGTTGTGAGCCGGACGCAGCGAGGTCTCTGGTAGGTGGTTCATCGACCAAGAAGAACCTGAAACCGGAGACCTCGTGGTCGGCGTAGTGGTGACGAGGCGGTTCGACCAGATCGACGCGCAATGGGCGATCCTGGGGCCGCTGCTACTCGTTGCCCGGCGGTCGGGTCGGCCGTCGAAGTGGACTAAACGGCAGCTCATCGATGGGCTCCGCTGGCGGGTGCGGACCGGCTCGCCGTGGCGGGACGTGCCCGCCTGCTACGGCTCCTGGCAGGCGGTCTACGGGTTCGGCCGCGGGCAGTGCAATGGCGTTTGGGCGCGCATCCTGGCCGGACTGCAGACACCCGCGCGGAGGCGGTCGGGCTGACCGGGTGGGATGTCAGCGTCGACTCCACCATCATGCGGGCGCACCAGCACGCCGCCGGGGGCCCGGCCGGCGCGGTGACCTGCTGCGTGAACACCGGGCGGTGTGGCGTCCGAGCCGGATGATCACTCGCTGGGACGCTCCCGCGGCGGCGCTGTGCGGCGACTGGGCGTCCTTCAACCCGTTCGAACGGCTCGCGGGACTGCGGCTTGTCGACCAAGGTGGACCTGGCCTGCGAGCAGGGGCAGAGTTGGACGGGCTCGTCGCGCCTCGGGGTCACGTCCTCTCTGGTCATGTGAAGCTTCTGGGACGGCAGGCAGCGCCTCCAGGGCGGGGGCGAGACCGGGCACGGAACTGGGAGTAACAGAAGGCGGCCATACAATCCGTTCTGGCCTCTAAAGTGGCCATCGTGCCACTAGAAAACTGTGGACGGAGCCCTAGAGAAAGCCGCCACTGCAAGATTCTTCAATGACCATTGTGTCGACCCGCCGCGATGGTACTGCGCCGGCCGGACCAGGCGGTGACGCAGGCCCGCCGGGCCCTAGGAGTCAGCGGTCGTCTGCAGAGGTGACCGTGTGCGTAATGGTCAGCCGGTCGGCCTGCTCACCGGCCAGTTCCCGGAGCTCGTCCTCCAAATGCAGCGCGCAGCGCGCTGCCCCCGCCTCTGTGAGATGTCCGTGCCTGCACTCGCGCCTGTAAGTCTTCATCTCGTCCAATACTGTGGTGACGGCGATCACAGTTGCGGTGTACACGACGCTCTCCTAGCCGGATTTCCTGTCCTATGTCCATATGAGACTGTCCTGGACATCGGCGCTCCGACAGCACGAGATAGGTTGGTGTAGCGAGTGGGTCCAGATGCCTCTCGTTACCGGCGCTCTGGCTGCCAGGTCATCTGGGGGATGCCGACCCTGGCGGGACGGGGGCGGCTCTGCACTGGGCCATCGAACGAGTATTCGACCCTGTGCATGGTCCATTTGCCGTCGCCGCTCGCCTGAGTCTCCGAGTATACGGGCAGCCGAGTCTGAGGATCGATATAGCGGACGATGCGCAAGGCGTCCACTTCCCTGCCTATGAGGTTGTACGGGTGGGTATCAGCCTTGAGTTCGGTGTACTTGAAGGCGTCCAGGTACATGCCTGCGCCGATGGGGTCCCCACTCCCGACGACTTGAGGCGTCACCTGGATCTCAAGGCGCACGTATTGTTTACCTGCCCGCTCCACCATGCTTTTCCCGCGGGCGTTGATCAAGCCTTTGCAGTCAGCGAGGTGTCCGACGAAGATATCGGCCTGCTCGGGGGTCAACCCGCCAACACCGAGTCCGTCGTTGAGCCATATCTGATCAGTAAGGGACGGGCACCGGTCACTCTCCTGCGTCCAGCGGCCCACACTCGACCAGAACCAATCCTGGTATCTGCCCTGGCACCAGTTCGCCCATGCGACGCTGGCCTTGCCGTTCTCCACCGTGACCTCTGACTTCTCCAGGCGGACGTCCTTGGTCCGGTAATCGACCCCCGAGATCACCGCCTCCCGGCTGCCGCCGGGATAGGCCTGCCGCTCCAAGTAGTATTCCTGCACCAGGTTGATGGACGGCTGCAGCGCCTGCCGACGCAGCGAGTCCAGATAGAGCCCACGCGCATCGGTGGTCGCGATGGCAGGTGCCCCATTCGCATTCACCCTGGCCGACGGCGAGTTACCAGCCGGCCGCGAGCCTCCTTCCTGATCGCCCGCCTTTCCGTGGATCACACCGCAACCGCAGATCACTGCCAGCAGAGTTGCCACCAGACCGTGTCGAAAAATACGCATCGGCACACCTCATCGTTCCGGCCGAGACACCGGCCACCGGTTTGACCAGCCTGGATTACCGTCCGTCGGCCTCGCGCGGCCGCAATCATCCCGGGCGCCGGATGTCGCCGCTTGCGATGTCGCTCACCCGGCGGACGGTCCTAGATGGCCCTTGGTGCAAACCAAGACAGCACAGATTGGAGGCAGTCATGCGTGACAGCGGCTGGGGCTGACGAGCCGACCAGAAGACCGATCCTTCATGAAGCGGCGGCAGGCCGGGTTCGGCTGAGCTCGCACCCCTGAGAAGGTCGCCTCCGTGGATGGGGCGCGCGGATGCCGGGTTCCGCGCATCCGCGCGCTCACAGATGGGTGTGAGAAGTACTCCGAGAAAGCTGAGCTCATCAAGGCGTGGGGGACCGTGTCAGCGGATCGGACGGCCACGTTCGCCGACCTCTTTCGGGTCGGCGAATACCGGGCGCTATTGATCGCCAACCTGATCTCCAATCTGGGGGACCAACTCGCCCGGGTGAGTCTCGCCCTCCTGGTCTTCGACAGCAGCGGTTCATCATTCCTCACCGCGCTGACCTACGCGCTGACCCTGCTCCCCGCGATGGTGGGCGGGCCGCTGCTGGGCGGGCTGGCCGACCGGTACCCACGTCGCGACCTGCTCATCGCGTCCAATCTGATCCGAACCATCCTTGCCGCGGCGATGGCACTGCCTATGTTGCCCTTGGCCGCGGTGTACGCACTGGTGTTCGCGTTGGCACTCCTGGACGCGCCGGAACGGGCCGCACGCACCGCCCTGGTCCGGGACCTGCTGTCCGGGGATCTCTACACGCTCGGAGTGGCGACCAATCAACTCACGTACCAAGTGACCCTGCTGGCAGGGTTCGGTGCTGGCGCCATGGTCGTGACCTCGATCGGCCCATATTCAGCCCTGGCGGTCAACGCCACGACATTCGCCTGCTGTGCGCTGCTTCTTTGGACATGTCTTCGACCGCGTCCCGCTCTGCCCGCAGCAGGACGAAGAAGCTGGCGAGTTGAACTCGCCGAGACATTCCGGCTGATAGCCGGTTCGCCGCAACTGCGCGCGATCCTCGCCCTCGCTCTGCTCGCGGGATACTTCGTGGTCCCCGTGGGCCTCGCCGTTCCGTACGCCGCTCAGATCCACCTGCCGACGCGGCTAGTGGGCCTGCTGCTAGCCGCCGTCCCGGCCGGAAACGTGGTCGGCATGGTCGTGATCGGCCGATTGCTGCGGCAAAGGACGCGGGTCACGGTCATGGGACCGCTGGCGGCGCTGGCCGGGCTTCCGCTCACCGCCTGCGTCCTGCACCCGGGGGCCACCGGATCCCTGACCCTGTTCGGTCTCACCGGTGTGGCCGCGGCCTATCAGGTGATCGCGCAGGCGGAGTTCGTGCGGGCCGTGCCCGCCCACCGGCGCGGTCAGGCCCTCGGCCTGGCGGCCCCGGCGATCACCGCCGTCCAGGGTGCGGGGGCCTTGCTCGGCGGCCTGCTCGCCGACCACATCGGCCCCGCCTACACGATCGCGCTCACAGGGACCGCGGGCCTGGTCACCGGGATTCCGCTGGCTATCGTCTGGCACAGGGTCCGTACGAGCGCACCCACCGTTCCCGGGCCCGATCGCGACGCCGCGGACACGCCGACCGCGCGTGATCCGGCTCGAGGGCCGTGAGGCGCCCCTTGGCCGCCGAGGAGATGTTGCCAGGGAGCACAACAGGGCTCACCTTCGCTCACCTCCACCTTGACCCGGTGACGGCCGGGCTTGGCGAGCCTTCCCCGCCGGCCTGCAATCCCGGCCGGCGGGGAAGGCTCATCGCGGTGACGGTACCGCGGGAGTTTTCTCAGCGGGCATTGCCGCTCACGACTCCGGCCGATCCGGCACGAGCCCGGATCCGTCGCCCGGGCGCGCTCGGCGCTCGATCTTGCGCATGAGTTCGGCGGCCCGGGACTTTATGTACGCGATCCCGTCCGCTCCCCACTCACGAGTCTTCGTGTCGATGACGGCGACGGTCCCGAGCGCCACCGTCCCATCGATCAGCGGAGCCCCCAGATAGGAGCGGACCCCGATCGCATCGACCACTGGATTGCCAGCGAAAATGTGGTAGTCGTTCACCTCGTCCAGCGCCAGCGCGTGCATGCGCGCGGTTGCGTAGATGCAGAAACCACTGTCGCAGGACATCACCCGGAAGGGGTCGTTCTTCGGGTCCACGCCCCTTTCCTCGGAGGATGGATAGATCCCTGCGAAGAACTGCCGCTCCGGACCGATGATGTTAACGCCCGCGATGGGCGTGTCCAGATCCTTTGCCAAGGCCGCGGCGAACTCGTCGAACTCGGGGTTCGGGTCCTCGCTCAGGAGGTCGAGTTCTCGCAACCGCGCGGTACGGCGATGCACGTCACGGTCGACGGGGGTCACGAATCGAAAGGCTGGAGAAAGAGTCACTCGGCACTCCTCATTTCCTTTTTGGTTGGATTTGGACTTAGTGTGGGGCTAGTGTGTCTAGAAGGTATTTGATCAGAGAGCGCAGGACAAAATTCGCGGAGCGGGGCTCTCTGGCATCGCACAGCACGATCGGGACGTCCGGATCGAGCCCGAGAGCAGCGCGCACTTCTGCGGCTTCGTAACGGAACGCATCGTCGAATTGGTTCACGGCGACTAGGAAAAATATACCTCCGCGTTCGAAGAAGTCCACCGCGGCGAAGCATTCCTCGAGATGGCGGGTATCGGCCAGGATCACCGCGCCGAGCGCCCCGTCGGCCAGTTCCTTCCACATGAACCAGAAACGTTCCTGCCCGGGCATTCCGAACAGATACAGCACGATGTCGTGCTGCTCGATGGTGATGCGACCGAAGTCCATGGCGACGGTGGTGGTCGACTTGCTCTGCACCCGGCTCACGTCGTCGACGCCGACGCTGGCTGTGGTCACGATCTCCTCCGTGTTCAACGGCTCGATTTCGCTAGCCGAACCAACGAAGGTCGTCTTTCCAACGCCGAAGCCGCCCGCGATCAAGACCTTGACCTGTGTCGAGGCGACTTCAGATTCGCTGTAGACCATCGAGAAGTCTCTCCAGAAGAGCTCTGTCGTGCGCAGGGGCACGAGGACTTGGTGCCTGGGGGGCTATGGCGCCGCAGTCAACCAGGTCGGCCAGAAGGACTTTCATCACCACCACGGGAAGACGCATACGCGCCGCCAATTCGGCGACTGAGATCGGCCTGCGGCACAGTTCGAGCACCTGAACGTGCTCCAGCTCCAGTGCCGAGCCAGCACGGCCGGTACTGACCAGCATCGTGAGCAGATCCAACTCCACCTTCGGGCGGGTCCGCCCCCCGTTCACGGTGTATGCGCGTACCAGCGGCCCGGCCGCGTCGTCGACCCAGACCCTGTCCTCCCGGCCGGCCACGATCACCGCATCCGGTCATCGGCCGCGGCGGGCGCCGGGCGGGGGGCGGTGCCCAGGAAGGGGCGGACGGCTTTGATCAGGCGGGCCATCTCGAATCCGATGACGGCCGGGTCGGCACTCCCCTCCGCCAGCACCGCGAGGACCGAGTTGAACCCGGCCCACGAAATGAAGAGCTGACTGGAGTGGAGTTCGACCACGACCTGCCGGACATCGGTCCCGTTGTCGAATCTCGTGCTCGCGCTACGTGACATGGAGAACAGGCCGGAGGCGAGCGCCGCGAGATATTCTGAATTGGTGCGGTCCAGGCCGTGGCGGGCTTTTACCATTCCGTCGGAGGACAGTAGGACGCTGCCACGGATCGCCGGAACCTCTTGAGCCAGCCCCTTGAGGAGCCAGGCCAGGTCCGCCAGCTGGTTCGAAGTGGTGCCGGCCATTGGACGCTCCTTACGGGTTCATGGTGGATGAGGGGTCGATGCCATTCGGGCCATTAGCAGGACGTGGTTGCTCGGCATCACGCATCCCCTGACGAAAAGCCGCCATCAGGCCGTGATTGAGCTGGACGTCCTCGGCGCTGTCCAGCGCCAGGGGTGCCTCTGTTGGTTCAGGGGCGAAGTTTGTCTGGGCGCGCCGCTTCGGCAGTTCCGGACGGCCGTCTTCGGCCACGGGAGACGTTGAGCCGGACTGACGGTCCGGCCGGTCGGTCATGGTCGCCCACTCGTCCGGCCACGGCTCGGACGGCGCTGCACTGTAGGTGTCGTCGGTATTCGGTGAACTCGGTACCGGGCTCGGAGGGGGCCCGTACCGATCCCGAGACGGAGGCGCCGGGGGCAGGCCCGGCGAGGGGGCTGGCACGGAGCCGGGGAAGTCGGCTGGCGGCGCCGGATGAGCATCGATGCCCGGCACTTCCGAACCGATCAGCTCGTGCGGAATCACCACGACCGCCTGTGTCCCGCCGTAGATGTTCGCCTGCAGCCTGACGGCGATTTTGTGTCGGCGTGAAAGTGCGGCCACGACGAGGAGGCCGATGCGCCCCTCCTCCAGCAAACGGTCGTCGCCGAGCCGTTCCGCGTCGTACAGGAGGTCGTTCAGCCGGTGCTGGGCTTCCACCGGTATTCCGAGGCCGCGATCTTCGATTTCGACTGCGAGCCCGGCGGTCACCGTCTCCACCCGGACGAACACCTCCGTGTGCGGCGGAGCGAACTTCGTGGCGTTCTCGATGAGTTCGGCCAGAAGATGGACGACGTCGGAGACCGCGCCCCCGTCGAGGGTGCCTTCGACGGGGGGAACCACTTTGACCCGGGCGTACTGCTCGACTTCGGCGATTGCCGAGCGAAGCACCTCGTGCACGGAGACCGGCCTGCTCCACTGGCGGCGTGGGGCGGCTCCGCCGACGACGGCGAGGCTTTCGGCCTGGCGGCGCACCCGGGCCGTAAGATGATCGATTCGGAAGAGTTCCTTGAGGAGATCTGGGTCCTCGACCCGGTTCTCCAACTCGTCGAGGCTCTGGAGCGCCCGATGCAGCAATGTCTGCATCCGCAGGGAGAGATTGACGAACACCTCTACTCTGCGCTCGAGGCCGTTTGCAGGCTCCTGCCGGGTCGCCGACTCGACAAGAGCGTTCCATGCCTCGTTGTGAGCCTTCTGCAACTCCCATCCGAGCCGCTCGGCCGGGTCCGCGGTCTCGGCCGGTTGAGAATCGACGGCACGAAGCGACGGGATCTCGCCGGCCGCGATCCGATTGCCGAGGTCCCGTAGTTCCTCTCTGCCGTGGAGTACCAGGCCGGCCAATGCGTCAAGTCGGGAGTGGGCTCCCTCACCTCTCTGGGCCGGCGCGGCGGGCATCGGCCGTGCCCGGCGGGCTGTCGCCTCAGCCGCGAGGGCGGCGCCGAAAAGAACCCCTGCCGCTGCCATAGCGATGACGACGAGCGCCCATCGAACCTTCACCGGCAACGGCTCGGTCCTGATCAGGATCGTCACCGCGAGCAGTCCAAGACCCGCCATCAGGGCCGAGGGGATGACCGCCGCGCACAACTGGACGACACGATCGTCGGCAGGTCGCCTTCGTCGCCGACGGGACGGGCGGGTCGCCCCCGTTGTGCCTCGGCGTGCAGGGACCGTGGTGTGCGGCGAAGGCTCAGGCATCGGCGTCCTTGGTTCGGCTGATAAAGCTATAGGGGCTACCGTCCTGAGTTACGTGGAAGGCGCACGGGCATATCCATAGCTGTGGAAGCCGCGGGGGGCGCGGTTCCCGCGTTGCGGGGACCAGTGGGTGCGGCCGAACACCGGTGGCGTCGGACGGTAGGACCTGTGACGCATCCTCTCCGGCCCCGCCCCCCGCACATGGTCGCCCTGGCGGATCAGATGAAGGCGGCCCTTCGTGACAAGGACGGTGATCGTTTCGCTCACACCGTCCGTGCGCTTTACCTGCACGACCCTGCCGCAGCCAAGATGATCCTGCGGGAAGGGCTGCGGCAGGCGGCCGGTTCCGAGCCCCGCCTGAAGCCTCCGGGACGGTGACCCGCAGGGGCGCCGACCGGCGGCAAGGGCAGCGTGTTCGCCCGCTATCGGTCGAGGTTGATTTCGGCCCACGTCCACGAACCGTCGTCCATCGAGTGACGGCCGAACGCGGTGTTCGGCAGGTCGAGGTCGGCGAAGTCCGCCGAGCCGGCCCTGTGAGCGTGCCGTGCCGGGACTTTGTCGAAGATCTCGATACGGACGTATCGCCCGTCCTGGCGGTGGATGAGCCGGATCGCGACCTCCAGCTCGTCCGCCCGGCCCGCGGCCCGCATGCCGCACACCGCCTCACCCACCAGTTCGCTGACGGCGACCTCCGCGGCCACGGTGACGCGGAAGTTCTTCACCGCCCACCCCGCGAGAGCCGCGCTCAGGAGGCCCTCGGCGGCGCGTACGAGCCCCATGGTGGGCTGGTGGAACAGGACGTAGCAAGCCTTCTCGTCCGCCAGCGGGATTGTTGTCGTGCCCGGAATCCTGGTCATGGCGCATTCCCTCAGACGGCGTCGGCGATGGGCTCGTTGAGCTTGGCCAGAGCCTTCTGCTGTATTTGGCGAACTCCTTCACGAGACAGCCCGAGCTGTTCACCGATGACGCGCAGCGGCTGTTCCTCCTCCCCATCCAGGCCGAATCGGCGGGTCAGCACGTACAGTTCGCGTGTGTTGAGGTTCGGCAGTCCGTGATTGATGAGCGCACGCAGGTGGAACCGGAGTTGCACCTGGTCCTCGATGCTCGAGGACGGATCGGGGAGACGGTCCTCCCAGGGAATCGTGTCCTCCCCCTGCCCGCCGATCGGCGCTTGGAGGCTCTCCAGGCGAGGCGCATCCAGGACTCGGTGGACCTGGGCCTCGGTGACTCCCGCTCGCCTGGCGATCTCGGCGTGATCGCAGACCGCGTCGGCTCCGTGGTCCTCCAGGAAGGCGCGCTCGGCGGCGAGGATGGCCGGGCGCTTCTCGAAGTCGCTGAGGTTGAGATTGGGGTGATCGGCGTCCCGGACGGCCCGCAGCACCTCGCGCTGGATCGGCTTGAACGCCCAACTGGCGAACGAGCCCCGCGCGGGATCGTAGGACGCGATGGCCCAGAGCAACCCGACCTTGCCGGCGCTCTGAAAATCCTCACTGTGCTGACTGGACCTGGAGGTGAACATGGCGACATACCGCCGCACGAGACCGTAGTTGGCGGCCATGATCTCGGACGTCAGATCGTCCAGCTCGCGCTCGTCCCGCCGCAATGCCGCCTCGGACACCTCGTCGAGGTCACCGGCTTCGGCCTTGGCCCGCAGCTCGGCGATGCGATCCGAGAGCTCTTTCCGGCGGGCGAAGAGTTCGTCGTTCCGGCTGTGGAGTTGGGTGGCGGGACGTCCGTCACCGGTCGGCTGCGCGATGTCCATCTCACTCTCTCCCTGGCTTGTTCTCCACGCAAGCTGCGAGGTGACGATCTCTAATAACGGTCGGTGCGGAAAAGAGGTCGTTGACAGGCCGATGACGGTGGCCGACGGCGGAAAACGTTCGGGATTCTCAAGCGGTAGGTCAGGGGAGTAGCCGTATGTCCAGGTAGGAGGCCTTCGCTAAGGTCTACAGGCGTGGCCGGATCAGGGCCGCCGCCGTATTCCGTTGACACGTTATTGATCGCTAGTAGGCGGCACGTTGATGCGCCGGTGTCCCCGCGGTGCGGTTGTAGTGTGCGAATTGGCCGAACGACACGGGCTTGAGCGAAACAGCTTGCCGATCCGTGCGCGCACGGACTTTAGAGGGCATGGCGGAGGTTAAGCGTTCTGGTGGGGACGGGCGGCGACACCGCACACCCGCGAGCCCGAGAGCAAACGGAGATTCAACGGACGATTCCGGCGGTCCAGGGCCGCGCTCACCGCTCGTCGGGTCGGTATCGGCGTCGCGAGGGGCTACCACCGGCACGCGCGGGGAGCCTGACGTAGCTGGTCCGGATCAGCCCTCCACCGCCGGGTGCTGAGGTAAAACGGTTCAATGGGTTTCGCGTTGGTCCAGGCGCAGGCGGGAACGCCGCCTGGTGGTGTGGAGGAGCTGATCGGTGCGGGCGATGCTGCCCTGGATCGGGATTCCCTGGTCGTCGCAGGCCAGGCATTGACCTGGCAGACGACGTTCACGAGCGGCTCTCTTACCGCCGTTCCGCTGAATGAGACCTCCGCGATGGTCTTCAGCCGGGTCGGCGGGACAGGCTCGGGGCAGTGGCACGAGCGGTTCGCGCGAGGACTCGGTCACCGCATGGCGGGCGAGATCACCGTCGCCTCCGTCACCGCCGGACTCCTGGACGAAGCGGCCGGGATGGCCGAGGACTCCGAGATGCTCGGTTCCGCCATCGACGGGCTGGCGCGGCTGCTCACAGAGGTGGAAGAGGCGCAGATGATGGAGGTGTCCGCCGCCCGGATCGTCGCCGATACCCTCAGCACCCACGCCGCTCTCATGGGCGCACTCACCGATCAGCAGGTCTCCGAGCGGCGGCAGGGGGACTTCACCATCCATACCGTGCGTTCGACGTCCGCCGGTCTGCCGCGTCCCGCTCTCGAACGCGCTCGGGCGCGGGTCGGCCTCCCCTGGCCCACGCAGGTGGAGAACGGGTTAGGCAGTGACCTCGGGCTGGCCCGCTGGTGCACGGCCATGCAGGCTCACGGCCACCAGATGTGGTCGCGGCTGGAAGACGAGGGGATCCTCGTCACCGACCTGTGGCTGCGGAATCATCCGGTCTCGCAGGGATGAGGTATCCGTAGCCCGTCTGGGTCACGATCAGGCCATCGCCCAGCTTGCGGCGCAACCTCGAGATGTGCTCGGCCAGTGTCCGGGAGACGCCTCGGCTTGTTCCCCACACGTGCAGCATGAGTTCCTCTTTGGAGACCGCCCGGCCGCGGTTCGTCGCCAAGAACTCCAGGACGGCGTACTCCATGGGGGCGAGGCGCACCAGTTCTCCGTCCTTGAACACCTGGCGTGCGGCGAGATCGATCTTCACGGGCGGGAGTTCCAGCAGGTCTCCACGCGGGCTTTCGGCCCGCTGGGAGGTGCCCCCTGCAGCGCGCCGCAGCACGGCCTCGATTCTCGCGAGCAACACTTCGGGCTCGAACGGCTTGGCGACATAGTCGTCCCCGCCGAGCCGCAGCCCGAGAGCCTGGTCGTGCACCTCGGTACGGGCCGTCAGCAGGATCACGGGTATGTCATTGCCTTCCTCGCGGAGCTGGAGGACGAGGGAGAGACCGTTGACATCCGGGAGGTTGACGTCCAGCAGGGCGATGTCGACATCCCCACGGCGCAGCACCTGGCGCGCCAGCTCTCCGTTGGGCACCGACTCCACCAGGTGGTTGTGCTTTCGCAGAAGGCTTCGCACGACCTTCACCAGCCGTGGATCATCATCCACCACCAGTACCCGAGCCACGACCACATGTTATCTGCGCGGCCACAGTGATCGAAAGCCGAGTGGCAGAACGCGGGCGACTCCCGCTGGCTCCGTCCACCTCGGCTGACGGCTGAAGGCGGTGCGGGCAGCGCTGGTACGCTCCCTTGGGAGGTTTCCACCAGAACGGCAGCTTCTCCGGACGCAGAGGGCGAGAACATGCGGGTACTCATCGTTGAGGACTCCCGGGTTGGTCAGTTGCTCCACACCGTCCTGGAGCGCGACGGGCACGAGCCCGTCGTCGCCGAGAACGGCACGAACGGATGGCGCGAACTCACCGGCGCCACCCCGCCGCAGATGTTGATCCTGGACCGCATGCTTCCCGATATGGACGGCGCGGACCTGCTGACCCGGCTCCGCGGTGACGCCCGGACCGCTGCACTGCCCGTGCTCATGCTGACGGCGGCCGCTAGCACCTCTCGCGACCTCGACGACGGGACGCTGACCCGCGTTCTCGGCAAGCCTTTCGACCTCGTGGAACTGCGTCAGGTCCTTTCCGAACTCGCCGGCAACTGAACAACGATCACGGTCAGGTTCGGCAGTCCTCCGGATGGTCTCCTCCGCGGCATCCGTCCCCGGTCGCGAGCGGAAGCCGCAGGTCCACCTGGAGGCCACCCGACGGCGCGTCGACCAGCTGGATCTCTCCACCCATGACTGCCATCATCACCTCGGCGATGTGCAGGCCCATACCCGACCCGGGCAGGTCCTGGGTGGCGGCCGATCGATAGTAGGGCTTGAGGACCAACCGGCGTTCGTCCTCGGGGATCCCGGGTCCTTCGTCCGCGATGGAGATCACGCCGTGGTCGCCTTCCCTGTGCAGGGTCACGGTGATCTTGCCGTCGGGAGCGTACTTCTCCGCGTTGCCGAGCACCAAGAGCAGGCACTGGCGAAGCCGGACGGGATCGCCATGCACGATCATTTTCGCCGGCGTGACGGTGGTCGTGCGGGCCGCCACCGACGGAAGGATCTGCAGCGTCCTCCGCAGCAGGGACGGCAGATCGACGGGCTCCCTCGCCGCGGCCGGTCGGGCGGAGGGGTCCTCGCCGAGTACCAGGACGAGATCCGCGATGACGTGGTGCATGATCTCGACGGCGTCGGTGATGGCCGTCAGCGAGGCCGCCTCGGCCTCGTCGCTGACGACGGTGCCCAGCAGTTGGGCATGACCGCTGATGCTGGTGAGCGGACCGTGCAGCTCGTGGTGGACCGATGCCAGGAGAAGATGCCGCATGTACTCCAGTTGACGGATCGCGGACTTGTCCACGAACACTGCGGTGCGGAGTCCGGACGCGCGCACATCGTCCGGGGTCGATGAGGAGATCTCGACCCAGAGCGAACGGCCGGTCGGCATGGTCAGCCGGGCGCTGCCGTTCACTCCGTTCACGAGGTCCAGCATCGAGCCGTCCTCGTCGGTCAGCGTGAACAGCTCCTCGGGCCTCCGCTGCAGGGCGTCGGCGGTGGGCGTGCCGGTCAGCCCGGCCATCGCAGCGTTCCAGACCACCACACGGCCGGACGGCTCAAGGGCGAGGATGGCGACGTCGGAGTGATCGATGGCCGCACTGAGCCTGGAACGCTCGCTCTCGAGATCGTGGGCGGCCCAGACGTTGGCCCAGAAGGCGCCCAAGGCGCGGCCAGTGCTTGTCATCGCCCCGCCCAGGAGGCCGGCGACCATCCAGCGTGCCAGATACGGTCCGGTCCGCCGGGTCCAGCCCAGCAGCAGGTATCCGGCGTCCCGTCCGTCAGGAGCAGAGAGCGGAACGTAGACGGCAGCGCGCCAGCCGGGCGGCAGGGTTTCACGCTTGAGGATCTGAGGCCGTTCCGGCCGGGCGGGCCGCGTGAACCCGAGGTCGTCGTCCGGCCTGCATTGGACGGTGCCGTGGGCGGATGCCTCGACCAGCACGGTCCCGGACGGAAGAGTCGTGTGCATCCACAGCACGTCCGAGCCCAGGATGCGCCGAAGGTCGTCCACGAAGGGGACCAGATCCGCGACGGTGGTCCGCTGCACGGCGATCAGGTTGGGAAGCCTGAGCAGTTGCTGCGCGGTGCTGAGCGCGCTCTCGCGGGTCAGCAGGACACGGGTGTCCAGGTAGTGCGCGCTTCCGGGGATCAGAGCCAGCAGTCCCCATATCAGCTGCCCGCTTTGCAGTGCCTCAAGCACCAGAATGGCAAACGCGACGGCGAAGCCGGCTCTGGCGAGCCCCTCGCCGATCAATGCCGCCCGCACTGAGCGGCTGATGATGGCGTCGATCGCCATGGCGGCGACGGCGAGAACGCCGATCTGTGCGGTGGTCGGATCCACGGAGGGGAGACCCGCGGAACTCACCATGATGTCGGCGATCAAGAGCGCGAGCATCGTATCGATGGCATCGAGGACGGACTGTCGCGGCGCTCTGCGGAGGACCAGTGCCTTACCCAGCAGCACCATCCCGGCTCCGACCAGTACCACGACGGTGCCCTCGGCCAGGCAGAAACCCAGTGGGGCCGCGAAGGCCACGATCGAAGTCGTCGTCGAAGGGGGGCGTGTGAACCAGGTCCTGACCTGGGTCGCCGGCTGGGAGCGTCTCATGGAGCCCTCTGTGGGATGAAACGTGACGGGCACGTGTGCGGAGCCTGCAGCCATCTTCCTTCTTCTCGTGGTCTCCCGCATCCGCAGCCGGTCGTTCACCTGCCGTTCGTTGCGCGACGCCGGTTGAACCGGTGGTGCTGTGGACGGCCCCCGCACCCACAGAGGCATCACCTGTTCGCAGAGATTCGTCCGTCGTCGCACAGTTGGTCACGGCCCCGACCGTCCGGGTAACCACCTCGACCGCAAGCACTGAGGCGCATCCGGCATCGAGAGGTCACACAAACTGGTGACGATCATCGGCGGCGTCAGGGGGCAGCGGTCTCCCCGGAGGCGTATGCCCTGGCGCGGCAGGTCAGGCTACCGTGATGCGGGTTCGGTGGTGGGTGCACGTTGGCGTTGGCGCGATAGCCCTCAGCTGGCGGTCGAGGCGGTCATCCCGGCTGGCGCTCCCGACGAGACCATGCGTTCGGCGCCCATCGGCACGGTCCTGCTGGTCGCCGGCCTGCGCGCGCTGGGCGAGTCCTCGCAGCCCTAGCGCGCCGCTGATCGACGTCCCGGGAACGGTCCTGTACGTACTGGGAGTGGGGGGCGCTCACCCTACGGGCTCCCAGTTCTTCGTCGACGTCCAGGGCAGCTCGATCCTGCGAACTGAGGTACAGACCTTGCTGCCGCGCTCGCGATGGTCATTGCCAGCCCGTTCGCGGACCGGTTCGCCGCCCGGTACGCCCGCTACCGCATCCGCTGCCACCTTGGCGGCTAAGCTCGTCAACGAACTCGTCGAGGCCCTGCCGGACGGGCACGCCCGCTCGGCAGGCGGGGACGAGGAGACCGACACCTGAAAGGGTGCACGGCGTCTCGTCCCCGACCTGACACATGGAGCTCGACAAACGCGGTGCCGACCTGCTCTTCCAGGTCCTCACCGAACGCGAGGAAAGAGCCAGCGCCGCCATCGTCTCCAACGAAAGCTTCGGCGGCTGGACAAGACCTTCACTGACCCCCGCCTCTGCGCCGCCATCGTCGCCCCGCTCACCTTCGGCGGCAACATCATCGAGACCAGCACCGACTCCTACCGCCTCGCCCAAACCCGCGCGAGCCAGCAAGCTTGACCAGCGGCCATGCCCGCCATCAGCCTCGACACCGCCGACGCCATCGAACTCGCCGAGCTCCTGCAGTTCACGCCGCCTTCGCCCTTGAGGGGTGGTTCAACGCGGGACGGCCACCAGGGCCATCGGCAGGGCCCAGCCCCGGTAGTCGAACAGTGGCCGCAGCAACTGAAGGTGGTCGCCGTGCACGGCCATCTCGTAGCGCCCGCAGAAGTCCCGTTGGTATCCGCTGGCCGATACCTTCTGGCAGGCGACCGGCCCGCCGTCAAGGTTCAGGGCGAGGCGCAGGTCGAGCTCGGTGCGGGGGAGGAACGCGGCGAGCGAGGGCAGGGAGAAATAGGCGTCACGGGTGGTGCCGACGATGATCCGCCCAGCGCGGTCCTGACCGAGGAAGCTGCGGTTGGCCAGCCACCGCTCGTCTTCGCCGGCGGTCCGGCCGCGCCCGTCGGCTCCCAGCAGCATCGGATAGGACACCATCGCCTGGCTCGCGCCGTCGGTGACCTGCCGCCAGTCGAGGCCGGCAAGGTCCACCAAGCGGGCGCTGCCCGAGCCACCGGGCCCGTCGGCCAGGAACGCCCCGTGCGTGGCCTGGTACGACGCAGGGCCGAGTCGGCGGCCGTCGCTGATCACGGGGGTGTCCGGCGTCCCGTCGTGGCCATAGTAGCTGCCGTTGACGACCAGCGACGCCCCGGTAGCCGCCATCCAGTCGCCGACGTCCCGGTCGCCGGCCGGGCGGTTGAGAACCCGGAACCGGTAGCGGGCCGGGTCGATCCGGCTGAGCAACAAGGCGTCCACGGGTTGCCCGCCCACCCGGACGGGCAACTCGGCGACTTCCAACCCCGCCGCCACCTGGCGCCAACGCACCGGTTCGGCCGGGTCGGGCGTGCGCTGCCCGGCCAGCGACAGCCGGATCCCTGGGGACAACCGAGAATCGTCCGGGGATACGTCGACCCAGGTGCTGGCGCCGCGGCGCAGCATCACATTCACGCCGTACCAGCCGCCGGCCGTCCCGTACGCCACCGCCATCGCCACCGCCGCCACCAGGACGGGAGCTAGGGACAGCGCCACGAGCCACCGCCATCGCCGTGACCACTGCAATGGCTGCAGGATTCTGATCCAGGTCATGCAGGTTATGATGCTTTACCTTCACGGCCGGTTCGGTGACTCATTTCACCCGTATGGACGGACACCTATCACGGCGTGATCGCGATGTGAGTGTCCGGCGGGGTGGCACGAAGAAGCCCTGTTAGACGGGGTCGATTACGGCACCCAAGCGCGGTCAAAACTCACGAACAAGTGCGGTCAGTTCCCCCGAACAAAACCACGGGAGCGATCACGAAATCTAACGGACACGGCTGAATAAGCCAGAGGCTGCGGCCGGTGTGCGGGCAGAGGTCGGCGGCTGCGGGGCTTCGGGCCGGGGCGGTGCGGCGGTCGGCCAGCGGTCCTGAGGTGACCTCGCCGACGAGCCATGGAGGCAGCCGCCGGGTGGTGCCGGCGGCCAGACGCCCAACCGGTAAAGGAGCGTAGCGCCGAGCGGCGTTGGTTCCAGGCGCGGGCCGCCGCATCCTCCGGCCGTCAGAGCTGACGGTGTCGGTATCCAGGCCGCGGCAGGCCTGAGTCCTCGGCTGCTTTGCCGAAGGAACTGCCGTTCGGATGCTGCTGCCGGTTCAGCCGGAGCAGCGCAGAACGCCGCGGTAGCGGCCTGAACAACGACATCGCTCGTGTCACAAGGAGGGCCAGGGATCCTCGTCGTCTGTGGTGGTCAGCAGGGGAGCGGTCTCGGCGTTCGGGGTGACCGTGGGAACGGTGTCAACGTTCGGCGTGGCCGGGGCGGGGGAACTCGGCGTTTGGCCGGCGGCCTGCATCCGGATCAGTTCCTCGACGGCCTGCTTGCCCGCCGCGATCTGGTCCCGGTCCTTCCGCTTCCACCACGGCGTGAGCCACATCTCGACGGGACGGGCCGTGCCCGCGACGAGGGCCGCGCGGCCGAAGGGCATGGTCCGGATCTCCTCGGGGCGCAGCGCGGGCTCCCCGTGCTGCTTGCCGACGAGATCGGAGAGCTCCGCCAGGTCCTTTGCGGTACCGGTGCCGCCTGAGATGACCCGGAAGGTGGCATTGTCCCACAGACGTGCGGCGCCCTCCGTCCCCCACTTGGCCCGCGCGTCCGCAAGCGACGTCAGATAGGCGTGGATGGTGATGCCGTAACCGCCGGACTCTCCCATGTACGTGGGGAGGCCCCCGATGGGGCAGATGTCGGTCACCTGGTTCAACTCGAAGGTGAGCGGCGGGTCGAGGCGGCTGGTCGGGTTCTTCATCGCCGCACCGCGTGCCGACCTGAAGAACTGTTCGACGATCGTGGTGACGATCGGGGCGATCCCTCCGTGGTCGATCTGCTGCTTGCTGACGAAGTACAGGGTGTTGCGGCCCTTGAGGAACTCCTTGTAATTGAACACCTCACCGGGGGACGGAGAGAGGTCGTCGAGGATGTCGCCGATCGAGAAGCAACTCATCACCTGCATCACCCCGGACCAGAGGCGCTCGTCCCGCCGGTTGAACTCCAGTTGCGCCGAATATCCTGGGGCGACCCTGCCGTCGCGTTCGCCCTGACGCAGGATGTCCATCGCCTCGTCCGTGTTCGCCTCGTAAACCCAGCGCACCACCTCGCGAATGGTGAGGCCGCCGATCGCGCCCGCGTGCAACAGGCAGCGGATGACCGTGATCACACCGCCGAGCCCCTGGGCCCCCTCTCTCGCCATATCGAGGCCGCTGGTGGCGACGAGCGTGCCGGACCTGACCGCGGCGACGTTGGTGTCCTCGCATCCGTCCAAAAAGTTCCAGCGCATCCGATGCGGCCACGCCGTCCAGTTGAACGGATCGAAGACGTGCACCTCGCCGTACTGCGCCCGCACCATGGCGGTGTTGACGAACGTCTCCCGCCGACTGGAGGTGACGATGCAGGGACCAGGGGCGTCGATTGTGAAAGGCGTGACGAAGTGCACGTCCTTCCCCTGCCGCGGTGCCGCGACCACGATCATCATGTCTTCAAGGGACGTGTACAGCTTCCGCCGGGACCTGATGTCCCGCCCGATATAGAAACCGACTTCCTCGGGCTTCACTTCCCGCAAAGGCCGGCTCTGGAAGGACGGCCGGACTTGATACGCCTTGCTAAGCACGGTTCGGGCGCTGAGTAGTTTGCGGACCTCCCACCCGGACGCGAACCCAAGCCGCAGCCGCCGAACCGGCCGCCGCCGCCGCACATTCAGAACCAGCCGAATGCCGAAGTAGAGCCCTCCCGCAAGGGCTACGAGGAACACGAACAACAAAACGAAGAATACTGAGGCGGGCCCCACCGCACCCGCCGCCCCGGTCGGCCACGCCGCCCGCGGATTACTGGGATTCCGCAAGAATCGAAACGCGATTTCCGCGAAGTCCGAGGGGTTCGAGTCCGGCCACCCGCCACCCGCGATCACCCCGGACACCTGCCCCGCCAGCCAGGTAAGGAATCCGCCCGCCAAGCCGAGCACACTGACAAGAAGAGCCGCGCCGATGAAGACCGCATAAACCTCGTCGTCGTCGCTACTACTCACAAGAATCCCTACCTCGAAATGCGAGCCATTTTTTGGTTTTCGGGGAAGCTACATGGCGTCCTGGACGGTAATAGTTGAGACCTGCCAGGGACCGCTCTGGGCAGACCTGGCAAGAGTTACGTAGGCCACCTTCTTGGCAACCCTGCCCTTCCAGTGATCTCTCCCCGTAGGGAGTGTGGTCATCTCCCATTGGCGATAAGCGGCAGTCGGTCCGTCGGACGGCGCCCCGGCCTCCCGGACGAGCGGCCTAAGCCGTACCGAGAGGTAAACTCGGTGCCGCCGCCATTCATCTGGGACGTACTGCACAGGTTCCGCCTTGATTCTCGCCCAGAGGGCAGGGGTCAAGTACCGTGCCGCGCGTAGTCGCGCATCCCGCAATCCGGCGTCGGTGGAGCTGTCGACCGTGTACATGAGGATCAACGCCGCCCTTGACACCGCCGTCGCGTCCTTGAGATCGACCCGGCGCGGATCCGGCAACCCGCCGGGTATTCGAGGACTTCGTGATGGTGACGGTGAGACGCTGACCGTCGGAATAAGGCTCTTCACAACCGGATGAGATGGCCGCGCAGAGGCCTGCCCAGCCGATTTATGACCCTTCCCGCCACCACAGCCGGTTGCCAAGGCGGAAGCAGATATAACGCTGAATGCCAAGCAGATTCGCTTCGCCAAGACGCGGGTCATCTCACACCGCCGCCGACGATTCTGCTCCTAGCGGAGCCAATGCATGCACAGAGGGAGACTGCGCAATGCGAATCGCTCCCACATAGCCCATTTTTGACATCTCATCCAAGGTATTGAAGCGAACGAAAGCGCCCGAGTGTGGAGCTTCGACGACCCATCGCTTGCCATTGTATGGCCCGTAATAGATGCCGACATGTGCCGGGCCGGACTTCCCCTTCTCGCCATTCATGTGGAAAAATACCAAATCACCCGGGAGCAGTCGGTCGAGGTTTGTGATTTTAGTTCCGATGTTGCTATTCCACATGGATTGACTTGTTCGAGGGATCTTGATTTTATTGCCCGTCACCGTTTTGACGGTAAACACCACTAGGCCGGAGCAATCAAAACCTCCTTCACTAAGTGATTCTCCGCCCCAAACATATGGAATGGGGACGGAGTCGACTCGGTCTTGCACAGGTGGCGCATCCTTGTTCCTCATCGTGTATTTCGCAGCAAAAGCGGCCATCTTTCCACCGAGAGAACCTCCTCCGATTCCGGAAAGCCCAGTGGATGTGCAGCCTTTATCGGCATAATTGGGTGACCCAAGAGCATATTTCTTGGCGTATTGATTTGCCGCCGTGATGACATCATTCACATAGATCTGTGAATGGTTGTAGGAAAATATTGAGGAACGCAATTCTCCTGTTGTCAAGATTCTGCTCTTCAGGATTTTCGGGTCTGCGTCCTTGCCGAGAATATGTACTTTGAGAAGCTTTGCTGCAGTGAAGATCGCATCAGCGGGGTCCCATCGACTGACCTGGCCGTCATGGTTTCCGTCCACTGGACCTACTCCTTTCCACGTCGGCGCCAAGAACTGCATCGGCCCTCCTGCGCCGGCGAAGTTCTCGGTGCCCCAGCGAACGCCCGGAGCGAGCTTCCCATCACTCCCCTTGAGTGTGCCGTGCTGAGTTTCAATCCAGCCAATACCGGCCAGGATGTACCATGGTATATTCCATTCCGCTGCGGCGCTGCGGTAGAGCTTAAAATAGTTCTCGGGTATGGGGCCTGCGGATGGCGCCACGAGAGATATTGAATATGCTGTCGAAGTCACCCCATGGGTGCCACTCTTCTTGGGGGCCAGCTGCAACTGCTCTGGCTTGTCAACGCCATACGCGCGCCAAGTGGGACCATAGAATTTGGTAGCTCCACTTGCGATGCCATAAGTATTCACACCTGAGTGTGCGCCAGGCAGGGGAGAAGTACCGCGTCCGCTTTCCACTTGCCTGGCTCCAGCGAGACTTTTCCATGGGATCCCATGCCTCCAGGCACTCCCATAAAGTGGTTTGTAAGCCTTGAAGTCCGAGTAGTTTTTCGATATTTTCGCGGTTGTCGGCACGACCCTGATCCCCCCTGAATGGTCAAGTGATGCGCAGGCCTGCTGCATTCCAGGGTTGCCGATCGGCAGGACCAGCAGGACGACTATGAACATAAAAAGGAGGACGAGCAGTCCAATGGTATTGCCCCCTGCCGCAAGGATTATTATCCTTATGCTGACGATGGTCAGCCTTCTGCCGGTGATCACCGGTTTTCTTGCTGGCATCTCAATCGACTCTTCCAGGTAAAACGCTCGTCCGAGTGGCCTCTCCAGGGCTTGCTGCATTCGAGTTAAGACGACTCTGTCTCGCCCCAGCTGAGCGCAATTTTAATGATGCTGATCGCTGAAGATTATGCGCTCAAGGTCCTTGACCAATCGTGAATAGGCGGACGGTAGCCTCACCTGATCCAGGGGAGCGCCCAGCCGCAAGGCCTCCACCCACGGAAGCTGCCATAGCCGTGGCACGCCTCCGGAGATCAGCTGCACGAGATCGTTCAGTGGCTTCGGACGCTTTCCAGGTGCGTCGGCGATCACTACCAGCCCTAGAAGCCGGACGTTCGGGAGGACGCCTGCAGCCCATTGGCGGGCGGCGGCCTGGGCCGCGCAGAGCCCGGACGCATGGCTGCGTGCGACGAGGAGCACGCTGGCCTGACCAGGGGACGAAGGGGTCGGCCAGTACCGTCCGGCACTCATGCTTCGCGGGATGAGGGCGGCCAACGTGGACGTGCCGGCTCCCCCGTGGCATGAAGACAGCCAGACGTTGGGGCCTTGGCCGCCGTAGCCTGCCAGTCCCAGAGAGCTCGTCGGTGGCGGCGCCAGGTGTGCCGGCACAACCACCTGGGCGCCGAGCTCCCCACCCGGGGCGTCCTGCGGTCGGGCGGAGTTCGCATTAGGAGCCGACGTGGCCGACACAGCCTTCAGAGTGGATGGCCGCTGCAGCCCGGTGCCGGGCAACGACATTTGCACCTCTGACGCCCCCTCTACCGAACTATCAAGTACTCGGTCGCCACGCTGACGACGCCGCAGTGCTCGTTCAGAACGGTTCGCAGGGCCACCTGTAGCGGCTGGCCCTGCGAACCGGCTCTGTGGTATCGACTGGAATCCAAAAGCCGGTAGCGCCGGATGGTTGTCGATTGACCTCCCGAGCAGCAGCTCCGTGTTACAGGCCTGACCGTCCGTACGTTGTCATGATCGTCAAGCGCGGCGCCGCCAGATGGCTGCGGGTCGCATGGCTGCGGTGCATTCCGCCTATAGCTGGCAAGTGATAGCGAGCCGCCTTGGGCATCCCGGCGGGAACTGGATGGGGGCGGGGTGGCAACAAGGGGTGTTCTGTTCCGACGCCGAGAGGCCGAGCATGAGTGAGTCGAGGGAGGTGGACGCCGATGACGCGTCCGTCATCGAGCGGTCGCGGCGGGAACCCGAGGCCTTCGCCGAGGTCTTCCGCCGGTACGCCCCGGACATCAAGCGGTACGTGATGCGCCGGCTGGGCGCCGATGCCGCTGAGGACGTCGTGGCCGAGACGTTCCTGGCGGCATTCCGTCAGCGGGACCGGTACGACCTGACGCGCGCCAACGCGCGGCCGTGGTTGTACGGGATCGCCACCAACCTGATGGGACGGCATGTGCGCACGGAGGTGCAGCAGCTGCGCGTCCTGGAGCGGATGGGCACCGACCCGGTCATGGCCTCGTTCACCGAGCGAAGTGACGAGCGGCTCAGCGCGGCGGCGTCACGTCGGGCGCTGGCCGGTGCGCTGGCCCGACTTCCCGCCGGGCACCGCGACGCGCTGCTGCTCGTGGCCTGGGGTGACCTCAGCTACACCGAAGCCGCACAGGCCTTGAACGTGCGCGTGGGCACGGTGCGGTCCCGCATCAACCGGGCCCGCACCAAGTTGCGAAAGCAACTCGGTGCGACCCCTTCTGTGAACTTCGTCTGTGAGGAGCCCGTCCATGAATGAGATGACCGAGCTCGAGCGGTTCCGCTCGGATGTGCCGGAACTCGGCATGGCCGACGTGCGCGCCGAGGAGCGTCGGCTGCTGAGCGTGTTGCAGGACACGGCCCGGCGTCCCGAACGTCCCACCGCACGTGCTCCGAGGCGCGCGCCCCGGAGGCACCGGCTCCGGATCGGCCTGGCCGGGGCCGGTCTGGCCGCCGCCGCGGTGGCGGCCGGGGCCGTCGTGGTCACCACAGGCGGGGACCCAGAGCCCTCCCCGATCGTCCATACGATGCCGGTGGCGTCGGTGCAGGTTCTCGAGCGAGCCGCAGACAATGCGGCCAGGACCCAGGAACTCCACCCCAAGCCCGGGCAGTTCCTGGTGTTCGAGTCGCGGAGCATGAACCCCGTCGAAGGCAGCACGGGCGGTCACGAGGAGCGGTATCTGGAGCGGACGAAGAGCAAGACCTGGCTGCCCGTCGAAGGCCACTCCACGCGCGGCGTCGCCCAAGTGGAGGTCCTGGCGCCGAAGCCGTACCCCGGTTGGCCGATCCCGCCCGAAGCTCGCAGGAAGGTCGGGTGGAGCGCACCGGAAAGGATCGGAGGCGTCGACAATCGCGCCGAGCACCTCCGCAACGACTACGCCTATCTGAGCCGCCTGCCGGCCGACCCGGCGAAAATGTACCAGCACCTGTACACGGGCCTGGGTACAGGCCCACAGGCCGACGTAGTGGCCTGGCAGAACGTCGGAAACATGCTCAGCGATGCCTACATGCCCGCCGCGCAGCGGGCGGCGTTGTTCCGGGCCGCGGGCGCGATCCATGGCGTGACCACCGTCGGCCACGCCGTGGACGCGGCGGGCCGGACCGGCGTCGCCGTGGCGCTGACCACTCCCGACAGCGGAATCCGCGACGAGTACATTTTCGATGAGGACACCTACCAGTACCTGGGCCAGCGTGTCGTCGTCACGAACGCCGCTCAGGGAGGAGCACCGGTCGGCACCGTACTGACCAACTCAGCGCAGCTGAAGGTCTCCGTCGCCGACCGCGCCCCGGCGGTGGACTGACCCGGTGGTGGGCTGATCCGGAGCGCCGAGCCGGGGTCGGGGACTTCCTCCGGCCCCGGCTCAGCCGTCCGCAGACGCAGCAACGGCAGGATCGTCCACCTGGGTGACCGTCTGAACGGACGCGAAGCGTCCCGAGACGACGAGCCGGACGGCCGCGCGGAACTCGGTCTCAGGATTGGCGATGAGCGCGCCGATCTGTCCGGCCGCCGCCATCGGCTCCGCCGGCGCCCCGGGGCGCACACCGATCACGTAATCGGCGTCCAATGGGCTGGCCGCGGCCACGCATCCAGCGGGCAGAACCCCGTACGGCCCTTCGAAAACACGACATCCCTGGGGGATGAGCGAAGCGAAGGCGTGGACCACCATACGGGCGGCCGGACCCACGACTGTCACCGCCTCCATGTGCGCCAGGGCCTTCTCGACCTGGGCGAGGTGGTCATTGGTGACGACACCGGACGTGACGAGGTCGGTCGCTCTCAAGCCCGTGCCGTCACGTCGGCTCACGATGACGGACTCGCCGACGTGAGTGACCACGGCCCCCATCCGGTCCTTCGCCGCCTCCACGGCATCAACGGCCCTGCGGGCCACGGCGGTTTCGGTGAAACCGGGAACCTCGCGGATGCCGTGCTTGTCGCAGACCGTGACTCGGGTGCCGCGGACGTGGATTTCGGCGACGCCCTCGTCCTGCCACAATTCACCGATCAGGTGCTGGCCGTCGAGGATGTGGTACACCCGGCGGCCCATGACCTCGTCGCCACCGGCCTCCTGGACGAGAAGGTCGAGCCACATCTGGCCGAGGCGTGGCCTGATCGACTCGGCCATCCGCGCGGCACTCTCCCAGCTCAGGTCGGGTTTGGGTGGAGGAGGCGAAGGATTGGGATACCCAGGGCCCTCCACGACCGGGCCCCTCGCATGGGCAGGACGAACGGGCGGCTGGGACGATTCCTGATCCTCGACCGCCGCGGCTGTGTTCTCACTTGAGAGCAACGCGGCCCGTTCGGGCTGCACGTCCGTAACCGCCTCACGATCGTCGAAAGCCTGGGACGGGTCCGGGGAGAGCATCGGCTCGGCTTGAGCCGACTCATCCTCAGGCAACGGCGCCATCTCCCCTTTTTCGAAAGCAACGACACCCGGTGGCTTGTCTTGGAGCTGCTGGGTCTTGGCGACCGCAACGCGCTTGTCCTGCGGATCCGGCAGCGCCTGTTCTCCGGACTCCTCGCCGACCCCGAGCGTCTCCCAGAAATCCAGTCCGGCGGTGGGCTCTTGGTCCATCGCCATCAATCAAGTCCTTTCCGGCCGGTGGGCCTTCGGTTACCGTGGCTTCAGGGCAAGAAGCTTCTTCCAGCGGTTCGCCGCCGACATGCTCGTCGGCGGCATGGTCGGCGGTGGCCCGAAGACAGGGTCGTCGCTGACGACCCGCATGATTCCTTGGAGAGTCTCGGCGAGTTCAGGGCGTACCCGGTGCCCTGTCAGCCGATGGGTGTTGACGGCGTGTGTCCATCCCTTGTCCTCGCGGATCACACCGGTGAAGCGCCATCCGCGCAGCATTTCCATGACCTCCGCGGGACCGCACTCCACATCGGCACGTGCCCGGTTGAGGATCAGCGAGATCCGCTCCGCGGGGACGGTGCCCTGCGGGCTGTGCGCGCTGGTGACCGCGGCCAGCCACGCGCGAGCGGCCTCCAGCGTCACCCTGTTGGGCTCGACGGGCACCAGGATCGAGTCCGCCTCCGGAAGGATCAGATCGGTGAAGGTCGCGTGGTGCAACTCGGCGACCGGCGTGTCGATGAACACGTAGTCGAAAGCCTGCCGCAGCACGGCGAGGATCCGTCGGTACAACGCCGAGTTGATCGTGGCCGGGTCGGCGCTGACGGCGTCCGGCGGGCCGAGGAGCGCGTACAGCCCGATGTCGGCGAGGTAAGCGAGGTGCCGGCGGACCGATTGCGGCGCAAGGGCGTCCGGAGCCTGCAGCAGATCGAGAATCGTCGGCGATCTCAGGCTGAGGTACCGCGCCACGTCGGCCTGCTGGAAGTTGGTGTCGACCACGATGGCCGAACCTGCCCGCCCCGCCGCATGCAGAAGCCTTGCCGTATGGACCGCGAGGTTCACGGTCGTGCTGGTCTTGCCGACCCCGCCCTTCGCCGAGGCGATCGCGATCACCCTGCCTCGTCCACCCCCGAGCGGGACGGCCGGAGGGGGCTTGGCCGCGGCGGCCGCCCAGGCGTTCACGGGTCCGGTACCTGGAGGGTTCGGCTGAAGGCTCGGGCCGACCAGAGCAGGACCGGGAGCCGGCTCAACATTGACGAAGCCCTGCACCCGTGGCTGAGAGCTGAGGATCGGAGCAGCCGGCGTCCCACCCGAGGGCGGTCGAGGAGCCGGACCGGGCGGCGGTCCGGATGGCGATGCGGGTAGTGATCTGGAAGGCGGGCCGGGTGCTGCCCAGGCCTCCGGTGGCGGGGGCGGTTCGGGCGGCGCCGCGGGCTCCGCGACGCCGAGACTCGCCAGCAGATCCGCCATGTTCAGTTGCTTCCCCGCGGTGATCACCTTCGTATCGAAGACGTCGCCGCGCTCGGCGAAGGACGAATGGACCAGCACGGTGAACCCGCTGCGCGCCAACCCGTTCGCGAGCGCGTTGACCTTCGCGCCGGGGAGGTCCTCCTCGAAACCAGGCGCAAACATGAAGGCGGCCGGGGAGCCCACCTTGCCGCTCTTCGACAGTTCCCGGAGCTCCGAGGCCGATGCGACGTCGAACACGACCCGAAACCTCCCGGTGTCCCGGAGCTTCCGCGCGACGCCCGGGTGCCCCGCCACAACAAGGTGCGGCGCAGTAGCCATCACAAGTTTCCTTAACGCTCCGTATGTCCGGCCCACAGGAGGACGAACAGTCCCCCGTATCAGACAGTGCGGTCGGCGCGCCCCGCCGCCATCGCCAGCTGACCGCTGTGGCGAACGCCTGGGGCCCGGCCTAGCGCATCTCGCCGGTCAGGTGCCTTTGGCGTGAGATCTTGTGGTCGAGTTGATCCAACGCTTGTTTGTGTCGTTGACGTCTCGTTCGACGGAGGTGAGCTCCACTTTGAACGGGATGCCAGGGCGGCCGCCCACCTTGACGAGAAACCTGCCGCGTCCCGGAGGTTCGCTGTCCTCCTTGAGATCGGGGTTCCAGGAAGGCGGTGTCGACCAGTCGACGATCATGCTCTGTTCGCGGGATGACAGGCGCACCACTTGGTTCACCATGGACATCTCCGCCTGGGGCAGGCCGCCGCATATCACCATGCCGGCGCGTTCGGCGAAACCCTTGGCCTTGAGTTGGTCGGCGTGGTCGCTCAACGACATCAGGTCGGCCATGGTGTGCGTGATCATCACTTGGCCGGTCCCGCGCTGCCGGTTGAGACGGGTGAGGGCGTCGACTCGGTCGACCAGGCCGCGCCCGGACCGCAGGACCCGCCACAACTCGTCGAGGACGACGAAGAAGTGCCGCTGCGGCGCCAAACCCTCGTCGGCCAGCGCGTGCGCGGCCTCGATCGCGCCGAAACCGTCCGACCAGCACGCCAACAGGACGGCGGCCTGAAGTTCGGCGTCGGCGTCGTCGATGCCACTGATATCGATGCAGACACCGCCCGGATTGTCCAACTCGATCGCGGTAGTGGTCTGGCGCGCGAACGTCTCACCCATCGGACCGTCCAAAGCCCCGAGCAACGAGGCGTGCAGCGGGTCAACGGCCGCGCGGTACCGTGCCTCGTCCCCGCGGGCCAGGGTCACCGCGCGGAGCCGCTCCGGCCCCTCATCGATCACTCTGATGAGATCGGGCAGGACCGGCACACCGCGATGACGTTCGTCCAGCACTCGCAGGGCCGCATTGAGAACGGTGCGCTCGGTGTCGGCTATCGGGCCCCCGCGCAGGATCGTGAGCAGCGCCGCCACGATGTTGAGCCGGCGGCCGTGCGCGTCGGCGATCAACTTGGTCCGCGCCTCCTCCGGTAGCCTGGCTGCCGCGGCGGCCGTCGCGCCAGGGTCGAGCACGTTCAGCGATCCGAGCCCGCGGCCGAGCTTGATGATCTGCCCGCCCATCGCCCGGATCAGATCGACGTAGTCGGGTTTGAGGTCGCCGAGCACCATCGGGAAGACCCCCTGCCCCACCAACCCCACCACCATCCGGCGAATGAGGGTCGACTTGCCCAGGCCCGGCTTGCCCAGCAGCAGGGCGGACGGATTATGAATCAAGTTCGCGCGCTGGAACCACGAGATCGGATCGCAGCAGAGCGTGGCACCGGTGGTCAGTTCACGTCCCAGTGGGACACCCACCATCGGTGTCCCGGAACCGGCTCCGAACGGCCAGAGCCCGCACACCTGGACGGTAGTACCACGCCACTCCGAAGGCATCTCCACGTGCGAAACCCGGCCCCCGCCGCGGCGACTGAATCCTCTGAACCCGGGTTTGGGTTCGGACTTGCCGGCCTTTTTCTTCTTGCCTTTCCTCTTCGTGTCACCGGCCTGTTCAGCGGGTTGCTCTTCGGCGGCGTCGCCAAAAAGTGATTCCAGCGGACTGCTCACAGAGATTCCCTTACCAGCGCAGGAATTTGAATATGGTCGGGAAGTACAATGCCCACCGGCAGGGCCGCCGCGAACGAAGAGGCCTGCGCCCCGTACATCCGCCGCAGACGCAGCCGAGCGGGGGCCGCGAGCGTGTCGATCGCGGCCGCCGCGACCGGAAGCTGATCGGCCGAATGCACGGTCGCGGTGACGAGAATGGTGAACCGGGTGACACCCGCACCCCTGGCCTCTTCGATGGCCGACTGGTCACTCTTCATGACGTCGATCTCGTTCCGAGCGGCGCTGGCATTACCATCGAGACGGAAGCGCGAGTCCCTGCGGTCCCGCTCCACGATCCGAGCTGCGGAGGCCGGGTCGTGCGGCCGGAAGAGGAAGGTCACACGCTTGCGGTCGATATCGTGATGGGGCGCCACCAATCCGGTCATGACATTGGACAACACCTCACCGCGAGGAGCCTCGGACATCCCCCAGGTGATGGAATGGCCACTGTCGTGAATGTAGTGATCCCATGATTCCTGCGCTGCGACCGGCCCTGCGTCCTCCCAACGCAATTCCTGGTCCTTACTGGTCTCCATGCTCGACTGCGCGGTCGGGTCGTAGGCGATCCGCACGGCGCGGGTGAGTTGGTCCGCGGTCATCGGGCGAGCGGCGCCGGCACCGGTCATCTCCAGACCGGAGATCAACCCCGGGATCCGCATGCCGATCTCCCGCACCATGCTCTCCTGGTCACGGCGTTTGCCTCCCGGGTGCGGCAGGGCGGCATAGGTGACCGCAATGCGGGTGGAGACCCGTGCACTACCCACCGGATAGTTCCAGACGATCTCCTCGAGAGCGGCCCGGGCCAAGTCCGGAGCGTTCGGATCAAGATTGGCGTAGACCTCCTCCTTGAGGCGGCTGCCGGTGTCGGGAGCCGTCTCGATGGTCACGCTCGCGGCGACCAAGCCCGGCTCGTAGCTCAGCGAGGCCAGCCACTGCCCCCAGTGGGCCACCCATGCGTTCACCTGGCTCTGATCCACGAGTGCAGCCCCTTCGGCGTTGCAGTCGAATACCACCGTGTAGTGCCTAGTCGAGGGGATCACTACCAGGGCGAAGGGGCGCCCGTAGGAGTCACGGCCTTCGACCAGCCGAGACTGAGCCAACAGCCCGGGAAGGCGGCACGAGCCGCGCGAGGTGACGCTCAGTGGCCCCGAACGGTAGAGATGCCAGCCCTGAGAACGCCCCCACCACCAGTTGAACCGGGCAGTGAGCGACTGGAGGGCCGTCCGCCCTTGCGCGTCCTGAATGACCAGCGGAAGCATGACCACCGCCAGCACCACGATGCCGAGCGCGCTGGCCTTCGGCGACACCATGGCGATCATGGTGATGACGACCAGCCCGGCCATGAGCATCAAGGTCCCGGCCAGTCCCAGTCGCCCGATCCCCGGAGAGACGGGCTTACGCCAGTTCCCGTATGTGGGCTCACGATCAGGGGCCATTCCAGTTCACCTCACTCCTCGATCTATTGGCAGCCACCTAGGCTGCCATTCTCTGCCATTCGCTGGCACTGCCATGCGGGCGGTCGTTCGTGGAGACAAGCACTCCGGCGGCTTCAGGAGTTGCCCCAGCAACGTCAAAAAGGGTCGACAATAATAGCAACGAAGGCGATGGCGAATCCTGAACCGGCCATGACGCACGCGAGCATTAGCCAGCCAAATTCGCCTGCATGTGAGTCGACTTCACCTCGGTGGTGTCGCAGCCCCAATTTGCCGCCGAAGATCACGATACCGAACACGCATCCCCCCGCCACGGTCCAGACCAACCAGCGAAGCGCCGGCCGCAAGGGTTCAGTTACCTTCCCGACACCCTTCGCATGACCTCGCGGCAAACTGAGATCAGGCCTGTCATTGATACTTGGTTCCCCTTTTCTCGATTCGGGAGGCGTTAGGGGCCCTTCCTCCTCCTTCTTCTTGCAATATGTATTCCAATCTTTATTGATGCCATCCAAATCGACAAATGGACCACAAAACTCATCCAGTCCTCCGACGCAATCGATGGCGGCTTCGGCGCCCTTCGACTCCCATATGCGTTGGCAATAATCTCCACTTCTTTCTACTTCGGGCCAATCTCTATTGGTACTCATGTTGCAGTAGCCGTCTGGGTGGTCGTAGCTGCGGGCAAGGCAAACCTTGAACCTGTATACGTTACTCTTGTTGTATTTTGGAATACTATCCTCGCGGCAGTTGCCCTTTCCGCCCCTGTGTGCTTCGGCCACGACTCTGCCCTGGGGGTGATTCAAATCGACAAGGCCGGCTGTGCCGCGCACGACATGGCTGTCCGGATGCTCGTCACACACTCTTATTCGACCGCGTTTGGCGTCGAACTGGAAACATCCCCCATCTTCGCCATTGTTAACGGTCCACATGGCGTCTTCTATGTTCTTCCAGTTGCCGGTTCGGTCGCACTCCTTCTTTCTCCGACTGGCCGCCGCCGATAGTTCCGCCATCTGAATGGTCGGAGTGGCGAAAATTCTGGTTCGTCCTCGGCTTGTGAGGTGTGAGCTGACCGTGGTGAATTGGCCAAAAACAACGAGCCCGATCCCTGCCAGCAAGGCACTCAGCGCAAAGAAAGCGGTGAGCCGGACACGCGTGCGTCTCCGGAGGTTCTGATTCCGGTCAGACACCGCAAATGCTTCAGGGTGATTGAACACCGTTCCATTCCACCTCATTCCGGGAACTTACCGGCTGCCGGTCGGACCGCCGCTGCCGTTGCTGCCACTTGGGCCGCTGTTCCCGCCACTGCCGCTCGGGGTGCCGTTTCCGTCACTGCCACTCGGCCCGTTATTCCACTCGATGCTGTCCCAAACTATGTGCGCCCCCTCTTCAAGAATGCGAAAGTCCGGATCGGGAACCCGATAGGGCTCAACAATGGGAACGAACTCTTCCTCGAAATCCAAGGGGTTATGCGTGTCCCCGGCGGCGCTTCGCCCGGCGGTGGGCTGGCTGCCTGAGCCACTGGGGCCCGCCCCGGCGGTGGGCTGGCTGCCTGAGCCACTGGGGCCCGCCCCGGCGGTGGGCTGGCTGCCGGTACCGGTCCCGGTGAGGCCTGGGCCGGTGGTGGGCTGGCTGCCGGAGCCGGGGCCGGTAGGACCCGGGCCAGTCGCGCCCTGGGGTCCGGCGCCGTTGCCACGGCGGAAGTTGTTCGGATCGCGGATCCGCCACGACAGCCACTCAAAGACGCTGAACCCACTCGCGCTCGGACCGAGGCGCCACCACGACGACCTTGCAAAAGCGCTGCCACCACCACCGCTCGGGCCGCTACCGATGCCCGTCCACCTGGTCCAGATCCCGGCTCCCTGACTGAGAGTCACAGCTGTACCGCCGGCGGCGAAATGGCCGACCTGACGTATGCCGAAGGATGCGTTGTCTTCCTCGACTTCGGGGACCAACGCGCGCAGGGTTGCAGGCAGGGCGAACACCGCACCACCGACTAGGGCCAGGCCTCCAAGGCGATCGGCTTCGTATGGGGATGCCATCAGATCCAGTGCTGCGGCGTAGATCGTCGCGGCAGCTCCCTCGAACAACCAGAGCGAAATCCCTAAGCGGACGAGACTCTTATATGCGGCATTCCCATGCGAGGTGAACCTTGATGCCGCGACCGGCGGAAGAACCCCGACTATGATCAGCAGGACGCCGGCCCGAAACATCATCAGAATGAATTGGATCACTGAGGACACGAGCGCAGCCAAGGCGAAGGCGGCCACGAGAAAGCTCGTTCCGGCCTCATGGCCCTTGAGGGAATCATATGACCTAGTATTCCAGTACTTGCTCCAATCCTTCTGTTTCGGCGCCAGGTCCGTGATGACCCAGTTGGAATATCTGTCCATGAGGATGAATGCCAGATTTGCGATGGCAACCACACTGCACGAGATTACGACCAAAGAGAGGAATTGCGAGAATATTTCGCGGAAAGGTTGACCATTGCGTTGCATCGCAGTCTTGCAGGCCGCGAAAAGGAATCCGGCAAAGACCATCACCGCGGTCAGCCAGTTGATATGCGCACGAAGGTCGTAGAGCACGCCGCCCTTATCACCCGTCAGCGGCACTTCGTACGCGTCACTGGTGAGCCACCAAGTGAGGAGTGTAAGTAGGCTGGACAGTGCCCACGTAAGCAGTTTATTGCAGAACCATTCCCATACATCGTCCGGGGTCATCTTGAGCAATCTCCCAACAATGTGGAATGGAAGTTGCAAAACGTGATCAGATTAGGTGTTCCGGCGCTCCTCCCCACTCCGATGGGAGGTCTTGACGCGAACTTTCGCTCTAAGAATGCGTCGGCGAGAACGAACGCGCGTTATGGTAGCAGTCCAAATCGGGCGATATAGTTGCTATCTCGGAAGGGACATGGCTTGTCATCTGAGTCATTTTTTTTCTTTGCCGATGCCCGTCCACCTAGTCCAAATTCCCTGTCCCTTGCTGAGATTCATTGCGGTGCCCCCCGCAGCGAAATGGCCGACCTGACGTATGCCGAAGGAGGACATGTCTTCCGGAACTCCAGGGGCCACTGCGCGCAGGGTCGCAGGCAAGGCGAACACGGCGCCGCCGACGAGGGCTAGGCCCATAAGGTGGTCAGCTTCATATGGGGACGACAACAACTTCAGCGCAACCCCGTAGATCGTTGCGGCGACACCCTGGAAAAGATAGAACGAGATCCCCCAATGAACCATTCTGCGATACGCGGCGTTCCCATATGAGGTGAACCTCGATGCGGCCACCGGAGGAAGAAGGCCTACGATGATTATGAGAATGGCCGAACGAAAGAACATCAGCGCGAATTGGATCACCGAGGCCAGTGCCGCAGCCAGAGCAAAGAAGGCAACAATAAAGGACGACGATCCATCGGGATCCTTGAGGGAGTCGAACAAGTGGCTGTCCCAGTAGTTGATCCAGTCATCGTTCTTCGGTCCCATGCCCGTGATGATCCAGTTGCAATACCTGTCCATGAGGATGAGTGCCAGGTTCGCGATGGTGACCACGCTGAGCGAGATGATGGTCAATGAGAAAAACTGGGAGAGGATATCCCGGAAGGGCTTGCCATTGCGTTGGATTGCGATTTGGAAAGCCGCGACCAGAAAGCCGGCGAAGACCATCACTGCGGTCAACCAATTGACGTGCGTGCGAAGGTCGTAAAGTACGCCGCCCTTCTCTCCGGTCAGCGGCACCTCGTAAGCGTCACTGGTCAACCACCACGTGAGAAGCGTCTGGAGGTTGGAGAGCGCCCAGACAATGAGTTTATTGCAGAGCCAATCCCATAGGTCGTCTGCGCTCATCTTTTACCTCTCCAGTACTGGAATATGGTGTTGGATCACCTGATCGGGCAGTACTTTCGTTCATCCATTCGCGGTGCTCATTTGGAACGTGCCATCGAGTGAGGCATGCGACTTGGGGAATTCCAGCGTCAGGAGCGCGGCTAACCCCGGCGATACCGTGCGTACGCTCAGCCCCCTGCGGCCCCGGCCAGATTGCGGACGATGGCGTACGCGGTCACGATGAGAACACAGCCGAAACCAACGATGGCCATGCTTCCCATGTGACTTCCGCCCTCGCCCTTCTTGTGCTGGATTCCCATTCTCGCACCGATGATGATGAAGCCCGCCACGCAGCAGAAGAGGGCACCCCACATCGCCCACCTGAGCAGCGTTTCGATCTGGTTACCGAATGGCGGTTCTGAGCCGTCGCCGGGGTTCGGGATGGTCGGGCCGGCAAGGTATGCCGCATGAAGCAGACCGGCCGTCCGAGTGATCACAGTGTCAAGCATTCACGCCTCCTAGGTGGTGCGTCGAGGTCCTGATCAGCCGTGCGAACTGAGCCTCACGGGGCTCGTCAGCGGATTGACGAGCTTTCCGGTGGCATCATTCGCTGCAGCAGGCCTCGCAGCCGTATGTTCTGGGACACGCCTGCGGCCCGCCGTCGGACGGCCGGCTCGGAGGCATGGATGCGCGCAACGTGAGCCAACCGGTCCTGTCCAACCGGGTCGGACGCCGACCAGAATCGTTCGGTGCCTCGGCCAACGAGGGTGGAGGCGTCGACTCCTCTATTGCGTGAAGAGAACCAGAAGGCAGGAGCTGGGGCGGCTGTGACCAGCGCATTTCGACCGACTAGTGGCTGCTTGCGCAAGCGGTACCGGCACGATTGCATACCGAAGCCCGCCGACCGGGCCTGTCGCTGTTCCAGGCGCCCTGCCCCCGTAGCCGACGGACTCAGCGAGTGACCGAGATCGAATATTTCCTGAGATCGGGCCACGCCCGCCACTTGCATCATGGATGACCCCCTCTCAGAAGGGGGTCTCTCGTCGGTCACAGCCGAATCGACGAGACGAGCCACCTCCCGAGCACGGTTCTGCGCTTGTGCTGGACAGTCCGTAAGCCGCCGCAACTGGCAACCGCCCGAGGGAGAAAATTTGGCGCAATGGGGGAGCACGTGTGGGAAGGTCGCCGTGTGGCCGGTGAGCAGCGTGTAACTGAGCAAGTCCATCCCGGCCCCGGAACCATCCTGCGGGCGGCTGGCCTCTGGCGGCCCTTCGCCCAGAGCCGATCACTCCGGTCTGGACCGCCGTGTTCGCGCCACCTTGTTGAAGCGTGAGTGCCCATGGTTCCCGTTGAAGGCGTGCCAGGGTGACGGGTTGCGTGTTGGCGGGCGTCTCGGACGGTCTTGGGTGGTGTTCGTCGGGGGGACGGCGACCCATCTCAAAGGTAGAGACGGGCGCGAACGCTCAGATCTGAGCCGACCCGCTGGAAACGGAGGCAGGCCATGCGAATCGACATCCGACGAGGGACGGTGCTCATCGTGGCGCTGGCCGCCCTCGCAAGCGGCTGTTCATCGTCCGATGGCGTTGACAAGGGGGCAGGCGCAACGGAGAAGAACATCGCAGCGCAGGGCTCGGGCAAGGGCGCGGGCGCTCCCAGTCCGGACGGCATCGCGGGCGGTGGCGGTGGCGGCGGAGCCGTCGGCTCCGGTACACCCGTGGCCACCGCCACCTTCGACACCCCGAAGTTCCCCAACGGCAAGGTCGAGGTCGCCGTCATGAGCCTGCAGGTGCGGGGGAAGCTGGCGATCCTGACGATTCGGCTGACGCCGCACCTGCCCCAGGGGTCGCCGGCGAAGACCAGTCCTTACCAACTCAACGACGAGATACCGCTCGCCCCCGAGCTGATCGACACCGTCAACCTGAGGCGGTACGTCGTCGTCAAGGATAATCAGCAAAAAGAGGTCCAGACCGACGACGTCATGTCGCCCATCTACAACGAGAAGGCGGGTGTGGCGACCTACAGCTTCGCCGCGCCGCCGGCCAATGTGCAGTCCGTGGACGTGCATTATGGCCACTGGCCGGCTTTCAAGAACGTCCCGGTCCAGCGGTGAAGACGGTGGCCACGCGGGGCGCCGCGGCGCTCGTCGGCGCTTTCGCGGTGATCTTCTCCGGCATTCCCGGGGTCGCCGGAGCCGACCCGAGCGTCTCCGACGTGAACATCCAGGAGTCCGTCCGCACGATCGAAGCCGATCGGTATGTGTACGCGATCGAGGTCGGTCCCTTTGTGCGGCCGCTGCAGACGGTGGAGAACGACGGCAAGCACGTCACCGTGCGCATCTCCGCCGACCTCCTGTTCGACTTCGACAAGGCCGACCTCACCGACGCCGCGCGCAAGCGGATCTCGCAGCTCGCGCCGCAGATGAAAGACGCCGTCGGCACGATCGAGGTTTCGGGTCATTCCGATTCCATCGGAGACCCGAGCTACAACCAGGAGCTCTCACAGAAGCGTGCGGACTCCGTCAAGGCCGAGATCGAGCGCGTGCTGGGCGGCGGCAGGCATATCAAGGCCACCGGGTACGGCGAGAGCAAACCGATCGCCCCCAACCAGGTCGGTGGGAAGGACAACCCCGAAGGCCGGGCTCAGAACCGGCGGGTCGAGATCGAGTTCACGCAGCCTTGATGCGGAAGTAGGGCCGAGGTAGCCCTGTCGCTGCGGTTTGCTTTGCGAAGCCGGCTGTCGTCCTCATCCTGCCCTTTTCGTGTCCTTGGTTCCGATGGGGAGAAAGTGAAGTTTCTGTGAAGCACGGCCTTGGTGAAGACCCGCAGGATGCGGCCAGGCGGCTCCAGCGGTACAGCGGACGCTGGCTCTGCTGGTACGGATTCAGGACCGGTCACTATTGGGCGGTGACACGGTACGGTCGGGCAGTCCTGCTTGAGGCGACAACGCCCCAGGAACTTCTCAACGAGATGACGCGTGTCGACGTCTCCCATGGGATGGGAGATTCGCTTGTCCTTTCGTGACTCACTTCGGTGTGGAACGCAGCAGGAAGGCCGGATCAGCTGGTGGGGCGGAACTCTGGCCATTGGGTCAGCAGCCATGCGGACGCCGGGCCCGCGCGCCGCCAGATGACGACCGCGACCGCGATGACCGTCTTTCCGTCATGCAGTTCCCAGTTCTGCGTCGCCGATGTGCCTGACGGATCCCCGACAGGGTCCGAGGGATCGATGGTGAGGCCGGCGTTGGCCCAGCCGGAGTAGATGGCGGCATGCAGGCGCTGGTTGTTGTAGTTGTACTGGCTCCGCTCCGTCACCCGGCCGATACGGTTCAGATCGCCCGAGCTGATCTCGGTTAGGACGGCGGTACATCTTCCCGATGGCGGTACCGAGTAGGGCTCCGCCGATGCGAGGCCGCTCGGAAGCGTTGACGGTTGCCGCGTGACCGGGGTCGTCTGAGATGGAGCGGGTTCGCTCCGGGGCGGTGGCTCGCTTCTGCGACCGGCGACTTGTGTGACCACGGCGATGAGCAGGATGAGGACCAGCGCCGCGCCCGCGACGGTGGCGTAGAGCATCGGGCGGCGCCTCCTCGCCGACTTCGGGGCCTGCTCCCGCCTCTCGCTGGCGAACAAGGCCTCGAGTGTGGCGTTGTCGTCTGCGGCCGGCTCGCTGGGAGTGGCCGGGGGAAAGGAAACCGTGCCGAAGCCCCCCGGCTTTTGACCGGTCGTGTCGATCGGCGCTGTCTCCGCGAATTCGGACGGGGCGAGGCGACGTCGAGATCGACGGTTTCCTTCTCGACCTTTCCCGTCAGGTCCAGAAAAATCGCCCACAGGCCGGCCAGCGGACCGTCGGTAATCGCATCACGTCCGCTTGTCACATTACTCGCCTCCGCGAGTGACCGTCCTGTGAGCGCAGCGGCCTGCAAGGTGGCCGAGGGCGGCGGGGGTCGCACCGCTCGACTTGCTGACCGCTTCCATCCGCGGACGGTACGTGATGACCGCACGCTGACCGACGGCAGGCAGGAATGTGATGCTCGACCACTTGATAGCGGCACGCAAATCGGGGGCCGGTGTTCGGCGCCTCGCGTGGCTCGTCTTTTGGGGGGAGCGCGCGGTGGGCTATGCAGAGGCCTGCGGCAAAGGCATTCCGGACCGCGAGGTGGTCGAGGCCGTCAACGACGGCGTTTTCCTGTCGGACTACAGCAAGGCTCGCGAGGTCGCCGCGCACCGCGAGATTCTTCAGGCCCATACCGCGACCGGTGACGTTTTCGGCTACGCCTGCCACCGGGCGTGGGGCGAGGATCACGAGGCGGCGCTCGAAGAGGTCCGCGCCGGGGCTTCCGGCCGAATGCAGGCCCCCCTGCGATGTGAACGTCAGACGATGGCGGCGTTCCGTCCGACGATGTCGCGGAGGGCGCGGGAGGTCGAGGTGCCGCGGTGAGTCAGCGCGGGCGCACCAGGGGCAGGAAGACCTGGTCGACGATCTCGGTGATGGCCTGGTCGGAGACCGGGCCTGGGCCGAACATGAAGTACTCGCTGCGGAGCAGGGCGATGGGAAGCGTGGCTATGCGGGGAATGAGCGAATCTTGGCGCGCCTCTCCCCGGGCCACCGCGCGCGCCAGGATGGTCAACATCGTGCCGGGACCGCTCTGGCCGAACTCATCGCGCAGGTCGGCCATCACCTCGGGTTCGCGGCGAGCGTCGATCACCAGCCCGCGGATGATCTGGGTCTGCACGGGGGAGTCCATCCGGTCGGCCGCCGCGTGGAGCAGTTCGAGCACGTCCGAGCGGAGGTCGCCGGTGTCGGGCGGGTCCTGCGGGCGGGCCACCATCTGCTTATAGGCGGCGAAGGCCAGCGCGGTGCGGCTGGGCCAGCGCCGGTAGATCGCCGTCTTGCTCGTGCCGGCGCGGGCGGCGACCCGGTCCATGGTGAAGCCGTCGTAGCCGTTCTCGGAGAGTTCCTCGATCGCGGCCAGGAGGACGGCGCTCTGGACCTCCGCCGCGTTCCGCCGCTGTCTCCGCACCGCCTTGGCTCCGCCGTCGGCCGCGGTCGGGGGCGGGTCGGTGTCATCCAACGTCATCGGTGTCTCCAAACGGTCATCAGTACCTTACTGACGGCTGATCCGCCATTGTGCTTGTCAAAATAGGGGACTGTGAGTACCTTCAGAGGGTACCTACAGTATCTAAGTGTACCGGTTCGAACAGAGACAGGAGAAGAACATGGCCATTCGGCTGGCCCTCGTCGGCGTCGCCCTCGTCGCCGTCGGCGCACTGAATCTCGGCGGATTCCGAGAGATCACGGTCGTAGTCGGAGGCTTGGCACTGGTCGCCTCCGGCATCAGCTGGCTCATCGCCCGGCGAGGCGGAACCTCGTGAACCGCGCACTCGTCCGGACCCTCTTGCCCAGCCTGGCGCTCAACGGCGTCGTCCCGCTGCTGGCCTACCTGCTCCTGCGCCCGCACCTGTCCGGCGACGCCGCTGCCCTGGCGATTGCGATGGCCATCCCCGTCGTTTGCACCCTGGCGGTGTTCGCCTGGCGGCGGCGAGTGGACGCCATCGGCGTCATCGCGGCCGTCACCTTCGGCATCGCACTGATCGTGGTGCTGCTGTCGGGCGGCAACGCGTTCGTCCTGAAGATGCAGGAAGCCGTCGTGACCGGGCCGGTCGGGCTGCTGTTCCTCGGCTCGGCTGCGGTGCGCAGACCACTGCTCCTCGTCGCCGCGCAACTGCTCGCCCGGCGTAAGCCGCAACCGCCGCAACCACAGGCGGACGCGCAACGACGGCAGGCCTCCATCGTGCTGACGACGATCATGGGGGCGACGTTCCTCGTCCACGCCCTCGTCCTCACCCTGCTCGCGGTGGTGCTGTCCACCGCCCAGGTGCTGGCGGTGTCCAGGCTGGTCGGCCTGGCCATCATCGGCATCGGCTTGGCCGTCGTGCTCGGATACCGCGGCAAGATGCAGAAGGCCATGCGATGACCTCGCCACCGCCGCCGGCCACCTCGCTGTCGGGCCCACGGATCGGGATCTGCCGGGGGATCAGCTACGGCCTGCTCGATGACCCCGAGTGCTTCATGCCCGCCGTGCGCTCGCTGGGCGTCGACCTGGCGCGCATCAATCTGTTCTGGTCGCAGATCGAACCGGAGCCTGGTCGTTTCACCTGGGACGTCGTCGACGCCGTCCTCGACCAGCTCGAGGACGGCGACGAAGCATGGGTCACCGTCTGCTCCAGCTCCCCATGGGCGACACAGCAGGCGACACGTTTCCTGCCGTCCTCACCGGCCACCGACATCGACGACTATCGCCGTTTCGTCACCGAACTGGTCCGGCGCTGCGGCGGCGCGATCCGGTACTGGCAGTGCGAGAACGAACCATGCGTGCCGTTGCTGTGGGAGGGTAAGGTCGACGAGTATCTCTCCCAGCTCATCGTCTTCTCGGACGTCGTCAGGGAGTCTGCCCCCGGCTCGCTCGTCGTGCTCGGCGGCGCCGTCCCCGCCGCCATGTTCGCCGAAGAGGCCAGGGGGAACCAGCGATGGGCGGAAGACCTCGACCGCATCATCGGCGAGGGCCGCGACCACTTCGACCTCTTCGACCTCCACCCCTATGGCGACCCATATGCGATCCCCGCTCTCATTCAGGCGAGTAGGGCGCTCCTGGCCGCCCACGGTGCCCACAAGGCCATCGTCGTCGGCGAGCACAACGGCCCCATGCCACCCAGCTTCCCTGAGAACCTTCCGTACCTGACCGATGTGCTCACCGAGCACCGCCGCGTCTTTCTCGGCCAATCCCGGCTGGCCGACGGAGGACTGGACTTTGACCGGACCACCCCCGCCATGGTCGACCTATACGCCTGCCGGGACCAGCTGCCGCCCACCCTGCAGATGTTCATGGCCGACTGCTCCGCCGACCTCGCCGCGGAACGCGACCGCCATCTCCAAGAGGAGATCGTGATCCGCACGATGCTGCTCCTGGCCTCCGGCGTCGAACGGGTAGCGTGCTTCCAGCTGGCGCCCGAGGCCCGCGACACCGGCAGCCGCCTCAACATCCGGTCCCTGATGTTCGACGCGTTCGCGCTCATGGACTACGAAGGCGGTGACATCGGCCGCCGGCGGCCCCAAGCCGACACCTACGCACTCATGGCAGCCCACCTCGCCGACGCCCACGCCGTGCTTCACCACAACCCCGGTCGGCCGGGCGCCTACCTGTTCGAAATCCAGCGGCGCGGACGGAGTTCGACCTTCGTCGGCTGGAGCCGCGTCAACGAGACAGCGCACATCACCTGCCCGTGGCCCTTCAGGGGACGTCCTTACGGCATCAACGCCCTCGGTGAAAACGTCCCCATCCGCCTCCATCGCGGGGTGATGCGCATGCCGATCTCTTCGACCCCCCTCCTGGTCGGAGAGGAAGGCGAGGACCGATGACCACCGGTGAGGGCGTCTTCCACTGGAGCGCGCCCTCACCGGTGGAGTGGGTCAGAGCAATCGCATCTGCGAACGACATCGCGGGCGACCGCAACGCGGTCGGCATCAGGGTGGGTTCTCAGTTTGCCGCGGTCAGGGTAGACGAAATGCGCAGATTCCCCGTGCACGGCGGCGGCGACCGCCGTCGCCGTCATGGCTGAGATATCGCAGACATCGCCGATCGGGAACAGTGACCTGGTCTCGGTGATCACGGTGTTGTCTCCGGCTCGCAACACCACGCGCAGATCCGGCTCCAGCGCGAGCGCCGCGATGGCGGCTTCGACGTTGTCCAGGTCGTCGGCGCCCATGGCAGCGAAGGCCCGGGCGCGGTGCAGGGAGAGTCGGCCGAGCACGGCGCGGTCTTCGGCGTGCGCGATCAGCACGGGGATCCCAGCGGCCTTGGCGAGCCGCAGATTGGTGGCCCGGGGATCGCGTTCCACCGCCAGGACGGGTATGTGCAGGTGTCGCAGTGCCATGCAAAGACGAAGCCCGATCTGTCCCAGCCCTACGACGATGACATGGTCGCGGGTCGGCAGCGTTCTTGCGCCGACGATGTCGATACTGCGGTCGGACAGGAGTCGATTGACGATGCCGGCGGTGAAAAGGGAGGAGTAGCCGATGGTCAGCAGCATTCCGATACCGGACAGGACCAGGTACCAGTTCGGTGCGGGCTGGGCCTCTCCGGGGCCGACCGTGGCGACGACACGGGTGGCGGAATAGAAGGCGACGGCCACCGGCTGATGCAGGACGACGACCGCCAGCAACCACTCCAATAGCAGAGTAATGGTCAGGCCCGTGAGCCCGGTGAGCAGAATCCCGCTGGTCAGGTCGTGGGAGCGGAACTGGCGGGAAAGCGCACGCATGAGTCTTCGCGAGCGGGGATCGGGACGCCAGCGGTCCATGGTGATCCTCTCGGCGTCCTCGATGAGGACTCTGGCCGGAGAACTGCGGACGTCGACGGCGAGAACAGGCTTGCCGAGGCACGCTCCGATGATCGCGGGCACGGAGACGTCGGCCGGTGAGGTCACCTGGCAGTTGGGAACGGTCTTCAGGAGCTGGTCGGCGACCGTCCGGTCGAAAAGCATGACTACCAGGTGGATGCGGGGACGCAGATGCTCGACCAGCAGCGCGTACCGGAGGGCGGCGACGTCACCGCGGACGAGAACGGCGACCGCATGCGGTTCCCAGGCCAGGGCATCGCGCAGTTCGTTCTCGGTCGGCTGGGAAAGGTGCGTGACCGTGCTGCCCTGCCGGGTGAGTGAGACACAGGCGAGCCGGGCGATCTCGATATCGCCGATCACTATGACACGTCGTGCTTGTCTCATGCCGTCTACTGTGCGCAGGCCGTCTGGTCCGGCCAGCAGTGGCGTTGCGGCGTCCCGCCTGCACCTTGCCCATTGCGCTCTGTCGGAGACCGGTGTGCGCGATCATCCGATTGGCTTCACTGCCTCGGAGCGGACCTGGAGTGTGAGTTTTGCGTAGAACCGCAGATCCAGGCCGGATGGATCCTGGGAGGCCGTCTTGCTGGTGATCGGAGCGACCGCGGCCGCCGTGTTCTCGTCGGCCCAGGCGCACACAGGGTAAATCAGGGTTGTACCCGACTTGTCCTGCTTAAGGACTTCGCAGCTGACGGTCGGCGAGCCGCTCTGCGTGAAGACCCTCGGCCCGATCGCCACGGTCACCCCCTCGCCCTCTCCGGCCCCCTTGAGCATGTTCTCGCGCGGCACGACCGTGTCCTTGAAGCGGCCGTACATGCCGGACAGCAGCAGCACCCCCCTGGACTCGTCACCGCCCAGGTCGTACTTGCCGACCACCGAGTCGGTGATCTTGACGTATTCGGCGCCCGCCTCGTCCTCGATCCTCTGCCCCTCCGAGTCGGAGAGGTCCTGGGCGAGTTGGAAGCGGCCGTCGACCAGCGCCTCGGGCAAGGTCAGGGCGAACTTGGCGTTCGGGAACCCGCTTTCGGACCTCATCGTGATCAGCACGATGAGGATCACGATGACGAGGACTACGCTGACACCGCCGCCGATGATGCCGAGAACGACGCCGCCCTTGCGCCTGTTCGGCGGCAGTGGCGGGTTCGGCGGGCCACCGCCCAGCGCGGGGGCGGGTTGCCAGCTGTTAGGGGGTCCGTACGGTGGGGAGCCGTAGGCTCCCTGCTGCGGCACCGGGACGGGCTGCCCGCCGTAAGGGGGCTGATGCGGGGTCATATGGAGTTCACCGTGGTCTCTCAATTCCTCGGCAGAGCGGCGGGACCGTGGTTCGCCGCCGGCCGCCCTGCCCCATCCCGGCCGGTCCTCAGCGTGCCGGCCGAGCGGCCGCCGGGGCCGGGCAGTCGATCGCGTACTCGGCCGTCCCGTCCCCCTCCCAAGTGACGGTGTTGGTGCCGTGCGGCGCGATCTGCGCGCACGCGGGCGTGTCTTCGCTGCTCAGGACGACAGACCCCTTGATTTTCCACGGGCAGTCGTTGCGCAGCTCCGCCCAGCCGGCGCCCTGATCCGTAAGTTCCGCGCAGGCGCCGGCAATCTTGGAGACTCCAGGCTCCGAGCCGTCAGCGGCCAATGCGGCCGTTGGGGCAGAGAAAAAGACACCCGTGGCGGCAACGATGCCTGCGGTCGCGCGAAGCCTCATTGTCGTTCCTCCAGTGGTCGACCGAAGCGGGTTTCCCGGCCCCGCCCTGCGTAACGGGGGGAACGCAGGGGCGGGGCCGTGGGGTGACCGCCGATGGGCCCCTGACCCGGTCCGCGACCACCATTCATGACAGTCGCGGAGCAGGACGAAGTGTCAACCACGAGATGTGGCGTTCAGTGGATTCCGTCGTCGCGAAGCGTGCTGTGACCATCGGCCACGTCTTCGCCGCTCAGCGGGCCAAAGGTCCCGATCCGCCGCTGGAGAAGCGGCCGGCCCTGCTTGGCGGACAGGACCCGCCGCAGCCAGCGCGAACCATCCGCCGGTTCGTCTCCCGCTGAGCCGGACGCTCGGGAGGTGCGATGGCCGTGCCAGGCCGCCTTTCGATCTCGTCGCTCCGTTCGAGCCCACGATGCTGCTCGACGCCAAGGGGCCGTCCGCCCGCGTCGGCACCGAGGCCGACCTGCGCGACCTTGACCACTCGCATGCGGGAGGTCGGGCCCGCCGAGGGCGTACACCGGAGCATCTATGTGTCTCCCGCTGATGGGGTGGCTGACGAACCGGGAACGCGGATGAAGGGACGATCGTGGGCTGCGACGTCTGCGGCTGGCCCTGCGGCGCGGAGTACGACGTCGAGAACATGGTCGGTGTTGGCGGCGTAGTGGCCGCTTGCCCAGGCCGCGTTGGCCTCGATCACGGCCCAGCGGCCGTCCGTCGTGCCGACATCAACGACGATCGCTGTGGGAAGCGTATGCCCGCACTCTGCGAGGAGGTCGGCTCCGAATCTGGACGCACTGGTGGACAGTGGTCCCAGTTTCAGTTGCCCGTTCTCGGCATACTGACTGCCGGCGTGCACTGTCTTTTCGAGTATGTGCAGGCGGTATTCGGCATCGAATGTCACCACGTCGCTGACGAGCACCGGCGTCTGCGGATCGACTGCATCCGGGCCGGGCAGGCGCGACCCGTCCGGGTAGACCAAGGCCCGGATGCTCTTGTCGTTGGGGGATTTGATGAAAGCGGGGCGGCGGAGCGCGTAGGCCTCCTCAATGCTCATGATGACGATCTCTCGCTGGGTGAACGCGCGTGGCAGATCGGCCAGCCAGCCGAGGGGTGCCTCAAGCGGTGCGATGCCCAGTCGCGGAGCGACGGCGTCGGCGAAGCTCGGCCCGGCGTGCAGGTGGTCGGCGCGCAGCCCGGAGGGAACATCGAAGGTCGGCAACTGGACGACACGTAGGCCGCAGTTGTCGCGCCGCTTCGCCCAACGACGTGGCGGAGGCGGTGAGTCGTGGCGGCATGAGCAGAGTCACAAAACTTGATTATGTCGGACTCGCGTTGACGGCGTATCGATTATCGACTGTGAATACTCGTACAGACCAGGGCCATTGTGGGCCCGAGGTCCCCCGTAGCACGGACGGCTGGGGTGAGGTGGGTCAGGTGGTCGTGATCGGGGTTGGGTGTCGTTCCTCGCAGTCCACCAGATTCAGCATTCCGATGCTGGAATGCTTTCTGAACGGGTTGTACCAGCACTCGATCCATTCAAACACCGCAGCTGCTGCTCGCCCTGCCTTCTGCAGGCTTTATCGCGTCGTCAAGCCGATCGCCGCGAGGGCGCCGCTGGCCGCAGCCCGGGCGGCGTGCGGTTCACGGTCGATGCCGGACTGTTTCAACCGCCGCCCGTGCTACCGACGCTCCGCCGACTGCTGCGGACGGCTACCTCGAACGCGTCACCGGCCGCTCCGTGCCTCGGTGACCTGTACGGAGAGGGATCATGGCCACGTGGAGCAAGGGAACCCTGGTCGGGGAGACGCGCCGAGCCGACGTGGTACTGCCCGTCCCCGTCGTGCATGAGGAGTCGAAGGTGGTGGGGGCGCACTGGCAGGTCGTCCAATGGAGCCCGGTCGTAGCCCGCTGGACCGCGACCGCCGCACTGCTTTTCGCCGCCTGCCCGGGTCTCCCGACCGCACCACCTGCCGGAGCAGCTCCCAGAGTCCTCGCCGCCGTCGCAGTGACCATCCTCGCCTGCGGCGCGGGCGTCTGCAGGGCCGAGCGCGAACGCTCCGGTATCGGGATCGCACACGGCGGCGGCGCGACGGGCATGCTCGCCGTGTGGGCCGCCGCCTCCCACGCGTGGCCGGCGCAGGCGGTGGGGTGGGATCGTTCCGGTCGCCGCGCTGTTCACGTCCCCGCCTCACTCCCGCCCGGCCGGGGCGGCCTCATCGGCGGCGGGACGATGGCGGCGCCGGGCGCCGCAGCCGCCGTCTGGGACGTGTTCGGCCTGGACGCGCCATGAACCGCCGCCGTGTACGCGCTGGCACGGGTCTTCCCCTGGTGGCGGTAGGCCCGGTAGTGATCGGGACCTTCGGCACGTTCGAACGCTGCTCGGCACTTTCTGAAGGGAACGGAGATTGGATCACAACTGGGCCGAACCGGAGTGGACGGTCGAACCCGCACCGATTCCGTCGTCTCCTCCGCTGAAGACGCCGGATGGTCTCGCTCTGAAGAACGTGCACGGCGAATCACTGCTGCGGCGGCTCAGACGGGGGGTGGCCAAGCCGTTCCTGGCGGTCGGCGACGCGCAACGGCTTGCCGAGCACGTGAGCTGCGTCCAGCGACCGGTTATCGCGGGACTGCGGATCGCGGTCACCGGCATCCACGGCGGATCCGGCAAGAGCACCCTCGCCGCTCTCCTCGCGGTGACGTTCGCCCGCTACCGGCAGGACCGCGTGCTCGCCCTGGATCTCGATCCGGAGTTCGGATCGCTGCCGTTCAGGCTGGGCGTCTCCGGCGGCCGTTCCCTCAGTGACCTGGCGCGGGCGGGCCTCGGAACGGCGCCGTTCGAGGAGCTCGAGCCCTATCTGGCGCGACTGGGCGAGCGGCTGTGGACGCTATCCGGCTCGCCGAGTTGGAGGAGGGGATCGGACGGCGACGCCGCCGTCGTCTACCGTTCCGCGGGACTGCCGCTCAGCCGGTTCTTCGGCGTCACGGTCATCGACTGCGGCGGGGGCCTGCGGTCGGACCTGCACCGCGCAATCCTCGCGAGCGCCCACGCCCAGGTGTTCGTCACTCCCGCCACGGCGCTGGGGGCCGCCAGCGCGAGCCGCGGCCTCACCTGGCTGCGGGCGGGCGGTTTCAGTGACCTGGTGGGGCGCACCCTCGTGGTCTTCACCGAGCGGACGCCGCATGGTGGTTCCCCAGTGAACATCGGCAATGTGCGCGCGAGCCTGAGAAAGGTCGGGTCTGACGCATTCCTGTTCGGTTTCGACCGTCATCTCGCCGTCGAAACGATCGTGGATTCCCAACACCTCGGCCACTCGGCCCGTGTCACCGCCACAGCGATCGCCGCGGCCGCCATCGACCGTGCCGTGCCCGCGCCATCGTCGCCGCTGGAGGAGAGCCTGCACACGCCCGCCGGAAAACACGGCAGCCCTCAAGCGTGAAGGCGACACTGCGGCGACACGGCCGACGCATCGTCCCGCACGGACCGCTCACCCGCTGCCCGAGCGTCCGGCCCGGCAGATCGAGGAACCGCCCGCGCTCGCGGAGGCGGCCGGTGCCAGGAACCCGCTGCTGCGGGTGTCGCGGCGCGGGCAGACGTCGCGGAAGCGGCGGGGACAGCGCGAGCGGTATCTGGAGGGGTTGCAGGAGATCTTCGCGGAGGAGGAGCGGGGCGGCCGGGACAATGCCCATAGTGCCAGGATCACCGGCGGAGGCACGCGCCCTGGCGGGCAGGTTCCGGACGGCGCCCGGCATACCGGTCGTCCTCCCGCTGGACATGGCCGGCGACCTCAGCGTGCTGGGCAGGCGCGGCAACGCCCCGCGACTGCTGCGCGCCATGGTCGCGCAGCTCGCCGCCTTTCACGCGCTCGACGATGCCCCCGTCGCCCACGTCGGCGAGCGGGCGGCCGACTTCAACTGGCTGAAATGGCTGCCGTGAGCCGCTCACCATCGCGACGGTCCTGAGAAGGTTCTTGCACCTACGACCCCGTGGTGCTGATACAAAGCGTCCTCGACGCGGATCCTCGTCGACGCCATGGTGACCGCGGATGACGCGCTCCGGGATGCGCGGCGCCGGCGACGGAGCGCTCATCCAGCTCTGCGGTGGCACGGGCCGGTCACTCGTGAACATCGAGCCGCCCAGCGGTTAGTGGGCGTCGGGGTGTCGGTAAGACTCGTCCGACCAGGTACACGCGATTGAGTCTGCCCAGTTCAGATGCGCTCTACTGATCGGTGGGGAGGACGGCGTCCGACGGCGTCCCGGACGTGCCGTCCCTCCAGGCTCTCAACGCGGTGATCGATAAGTGGGATGCCGCCGATGAGGCCCAGCGGATCGGCGGCCGGGCGCGGACCGTGGGGGAGTTCCTTGAGATTGAGAGGCCGCTGTTGCCGCCGCCGGCCGAGCCGTTTGAGACCGGCCGCTGGTTCACCGCTCGGGTGAACGGGTTCGTCCAGGCTACGGTCCGGACCAACAAGTACTCGGTGCCGGTCCGGCTGATCCGACGCCGGGTTCGGGTACTGCTGCACGCCTCGGACCTGGTTATCTACGACGGGGCCATACCAAGGTTGCCCGCCATGAGCGGCTGCCCGGCGAGTCCGGCGCTCGCCCAGACCTGGATTATTACTTGGAGGCGTTGGTCCGCAAGCCGGGCGTGCTGCTCGGGTCGACCGGGCTGGAGCAGGCCCGCGTCGCCGGGAAGTTCACCCCGGTCATCGGCGCCTGGTGGGCAGCCGCCCGCAAGGCCCACGGGGACGCTGCCGGCACTCGGGTGCTGGTGGGGGTGTTGCTGCTGCACCGCTATATGGACGGCGAGCATCTCGTCGTAGGGCTGGCAGCCCCGCTGGGAGCCGGGGCGCTGACCGCGGACGCGGTCGCGCTGGAGGCCCGCAAGGCCACCGACGAGGTTGACGCCGGGCCGGGCGCAGACGACACGCCGTCCGTCCCGTCTGCGGTCGCGTCCTTGACTGCCCGCCGTCTGGAGAAGCCGCCGACCTACACGCCCGCTGCCGTCGGTCGCCGTCTACGACCGGCTGTTCCGCCGCAACCGCACCCCACGGGAAGGAACCGCCGGCCCATGACCGCCAAGCCTCGCCGGGGACCGACCGAGCAGGCCGCCGACGCCGCCGTCGACCAGGCCTGCCGGATGCTGCACCTGCCCACGATCCGCGCCCGGCTCCCGGAGTTGGCCGAGGCCGCCGCCCGCGAGCAGGTCTCCTACCGAGGCTTCCTCGCCGAACTGCTCATGGCCGAGCGTGACGACCGCGCCCGCCGCCGCTCCGAACGCCGCATCAGGGCCGCCGGGTTCCCCGGGAGAAATCGTTGTGCTCCTTCGACTTCGACGCCAACCCAAGCATCGACCCCGCCGTCCATCAACACCCTCGCCACCTGCGACTGGGTCAAAAGGGCCTGCCGCTCTGCCTGATCGGCGACTCTGGAACCGGCAAGTCCCACCTGCTCATCGCGCTCGGCACCGAGGCGGCCATGGCCGGCTACCGCGTCCGCTACCTCCTGGCCCTGAACTCGTCAACGAGCTCGTCGAGGCCGCCGACGACAAACAACTGTCCAAGACCATCGCCCGCTACGGCTGCGTCGAGTCTGCGTCGATGAACTCGGCTGCATGGAACTCGACCGCCGCGGCGCCGATCTGCTCTTCCAGGTCCTCACCAAACGCGAGGAAAAGCCAGCGTTTCCATCGCCTCCAACAAGTCCTTTCGGCGGCTGGACCAAGACCTTCACCGACCCCCGCCTCTGCGCCGCCATCGTCGACCGACTCACCTTCGGCAGCAACATCATCGAGACCGGCACTGACTCCTACCGACTCGCCCAAACCCGCGCAGCCCAGCAGAACTGACCACCGGCCTAGGCCATGCCCCAGACCTGCTCGACGCCGCCGACGCCATCGAACTCGCCAAGCTCTGGTAGCGGAACTGCGGTCAATGAGCGAGAGCTCTATCGTGACTGACGACGCAGCCCCCTGGGAGGAACACAACACCACCGTGACCGCATCCGACAAGGCCACCCGGCTGGTCCAGATCGCCGCCGAGGGCATCATTTCCAACGCAGCGCAGCGCGTGCCCGTCGGGGAAGCCCAGTGACGGCGGGAGGCGGATCGCGCAAGATCGTCCTGATGCGACACGGCCAGACGGTATGGAACGACGAAGGTTGCTTCCAAGGCATGACCGACATGCCGCTGGACGCCGCCCGGCATCGAACAGGCCGCCCACGCCGCCCGGCTGCTCGCCGCCCTATGCCCCACCGCGATCGCAAAACGCTTCAGCGCCGCCCTCGAACGCGCCCTGGAACGCATCCCCGACGGAGGCCTCCTCCTCGTCGTCTCCCACGGCGCTGCCATCCGCATCGGCATGCTGCACTGGCTCGGCTTCCCGGAGGAACTCTGGAACCGACGACCGGCCCCAACTCGGCTTCCCGGCCGGCCAGTCGGATGGAGCCTTCCTCGTATCGTTTGGAGATCATCCCGAAGACCAGGTTGGCTTCGCCTCGGGCGAGCGGTAATCGGCCGGTCCGTCGGGCTGTCCAACGGCTGCTGGTCCATCCCTCAAGAAGGCCACAAAGGCTGACGGCTCGTCGAACATAACACTTCTAGCGAACATCGATCATGCTTCCGGCCAACACGTGCGGTCAGTTCCCACGAACAAACCAACGGTCTTCATATGGGTCTTGAAGTCGCGGCCGGCGAATTCGCCGTAGTGGGCGTCGATGAGCGGGTCGCCGTCCAGACCGCTGGTCTTCAGCCAGGCTAGGAAGGTCCGTACCCTGGAGTCGTAGGCGCGGCGAGTGCCGCCGTCCAGTGGCGCCCGCTTTGGCGCCGCGGCGTAGTCGGCGTGGACGGTGCTAAACGCCTTCGGTACCGCTTGATGCCGCCGCGCCACATGACCTTCGCAATATCAGAACTTCGGATCCGATCGTGACCTTCTGGTGCTTCCGTATCGCGTCGGAACTGTTCGCCTGGTGGGGGTCAGGTGCCCCAGAAGGGGCCGGTGAGTCCGACGGAGCGCAGATAGTCCGCAGCGGCGGCGGGTTCACGGCGGACATAGCCGTGGTCGAGGCGGCCCTCGTACCAGCGTGAGGCGAGCCGCCACAAAGTCGGGAGGTCAAGGACATAGCCGGGTGCGTTGCCTGTTCGTTTCAGCCAGGCGTCGACGCAGGGTTGCGAGCAGAAGATGCGCTGGTGTCCGCAGGTGTGGACGACGTCGTCCCACATGTGAGCGGCGGGGACGAGGAAGTGCGCCACCTGGTCTCCGGGCGGAGGGGCTTGCCGGGTGACATTCCAGACGTGCGGGGTGCCGCAGGCCGGGCAGCGTGTGGCCACCAGCGCGGGGTCGGCGTCGTCGAGCAGGTGGGGGAGGGCGAAGGAGTCCCATGCGCAGCCGCCCCACCACAGAGTGGTCGCTCCCATGACGGAGAATCCGAGAGGCACCGCTGAGAACGGGTGGGCCATGGTGATCGAGCCGCGTGCGTCCAAAGCCAGGTGGCGGGCGGCTGCCAACGCGCGCAGGCCCTCGTCCACCTGTGATCGTGGCGCATCCAACTCTCGCATGAGGTCTTCCGCGCTCGGTGCACGCCCCGTACTCGCGAAGATCCGGTACACCGTGACCCGGAGCTGTTCGATGTCCATACCGACCAGCTTGTCACATGGAAGGATAGGGGAATCTCGGCAGGGAGTTGAGGGCGCTCCCTCGTCCTGACGGCTTTCCGTGAGGCCTGTTGTCGCCGATGATCTGTTGGTGCGGCACGTGGTGATGTGACTAATGAGGAGCGGGCACTGATCGAGCCGTGGCTGCCGAGGGCAAGCAGAGCACGGGTCGCCGTCGGGCTCTTCTGCGGGCGGGCGTGCCTGCAGGCGCCTACCGTCGGTGCTCCACCACGTAGCCGGACGCCAATCACGGGGTGGGCAGGTCGGTGATGTCCAGGCGGCGGTCGGTGTGGAGCTGGATCTCCCCGTAGGGCGCTGGAGAGGCCCTGATCGGTAGTGCGGTGATCCACACGCTGGTGCTGGAGACGATAGCGGGGCCCGGAAAGGGGGTCATGCTGTCATAGGGCGGGCCAGGGTTCCTCTTCATCCGAGGTGGTCGCGTCGGTAGCGGTAGCAATAGCGGCGGGACGGCTCGTCGCGTGCTCGCGGATCATTGCCTCCAGAGCCTGTCTGCCCCTGGCGATGTCGTCACGGTCATCACGTTTCCACCATGGGGTGAGCCACATCTCGACAGGACGAGCCGTGCCTGCGATGACGGCTGCGCGACCGAAGGGCATGGTCCGAATCTCCTCGGGTTCCAGCGCACGCTTTCCATTGTGCCTGCCCATGAGGTCGGAGAGTTCGGCGAGATCCTTGGCGGTTCCGGTACCTCCCGAAATGACACGGACTGTGGAGTTGTCCCACAGGCGCGCCGCTCCATCCGGGCCCCATTTGGCACGGGCGTCCGCCAAGGACGCCAGGTAGCCGTGCACGGTGATGCCATAACCACCGGATTCGCCCATGTACGTGGGCAGGCCGTCCAACGGGCAGATGTTGGTCACATGGTTCAACTCGAAGGTGAGGGGCGGGTCGAGGCGTCCAGCCGGCTGCTTCATCGCGTTCCCACGAGCGGACCGGAAGAACTGCTCGACCATCGTGGTGACGATCGGCGCGATCCCACCATGCTCCTTCTGCTGCCTGCCGACGATGTACAGGGTATTGCGGCCTTTGAGAAATTCCTGGAAATTGAAACCCGTGCCGGGCGGCGGGGAAAGATCGGCCAGTACCCGCTCGTTCGAGAAACAGCTCATGACCTGCATCACGCCGGACCAAAGACGCTCATTTCGCGCGTTGAACTCTAGTTGCGACGAATATCCAGGGGCGACCCTGCCTTCACGTTCCCCCCGCCGCAGGATGCCCACCGGCTCGTCACTGCTCGCCTCGTGGACCCAGCCCATCACGTCACGAATGGTGAGCCCGCCGATCGCCCCCGCGTGCAGCAGGCAGCGGATGATGGTCGTCACGCCGCCGAGCGCGTTGGCGCCCTCCATTCCCATCTGGAAACCGCTCGCAGCGACGAGTGTGCCGGATCTGACCGCGCATACATTCGGGTCCTCGCATCCGGCCAGGAAGGACCAGCGCAGACGATTCGGCCATCCGGTGAGGTCGCTCGGGTCGAAGACGTGCACTTCGCCGTACTGCGCCCGCACCATGGCGGTGTTGAGGAACGTGTCCCGCCGGGTGGAGGTGACGATGCAGGGACCTGGCGCGTCAATCGTGAGAGGCGTGACGAAGTGCAGGTCCTTTCCCTGTCGCGGCGCCGCGACGACGATCATCATGTCTTCCAGGGACGTGTACAGCTTCCGCCGGGATCTGATGTCCCTGCCGATGTAGAAGCCGACTTCCTCCGGTCTCACCGTTTTCGCAGGTCGGTTCGCGGTGGACGGCCGGACCTTTGCGGCCTTGCCCAGGACGGTCCGGGCGCTCAGCAGCTTGCGGACCTCCCAGCCGGATGCGAAGCCCAGCCGCAGCCGCCGGGCCGGCCGGCGGCGCCGCAGGTTCAGCAGCAGCCGCACGGAGAAGTACACCCCGATCACCACCGACGCCAGAGACGCGAGCAGCAGGGCGTAGAAGACCGGGGCGGGCCCCAACTCTGCCGTAGGCGGCCAAGAGGCGCTCGGATCGCCGGGATGCCGGAGGAAATGGAAGACGATTTCCAGGCAGTCCTTCGGGCTGGAGTCCGGCCAGCCGCCGCCCGTGAGCAAGGCGGCCATCTGCCCCGACAACCAGATCAGGAAACTGCACAGCGCACCGAAGAGGACGATCACCAGGCCAACGCCGAAGAAGAGTACGTACACTTCCTCGTTCTCGTCGCTCATGAACCTCCTCTATTCAGCTGCTCGGCCGCTTGAATCTGCACAGAATTGGCTTTTGGCTGACAGTGCCTCAATTTTTGGGCGCTGCAGGGCATGCAGGACCGAGGACAGCTAACATTATGTGCCCCGCCGTACATCTACCGCGGTACTTCCAGGAGGTGTTCATCGTCTGGAAAGGAAGGCGTCACCTATTGATCAATTGAATGACCGCGCGACTCCGAGACCGCCGTTCAGGACCGCGGTGGACGAGGAACCGCCGGAAGCGGCGGCCGAGGCCACCAAGAATGAGTGCTCTCGTCATGTAGCGAGAGATACGGCATCGAGGTGCCGGCCACGCCGTACCCGGACGTTCACCAAGGCCTACAAGGCCCGGATCTTGCCGCCCACAATTCGCTGCCCGGTGCCGTCTACCTGTGCTCGCAGGCCATGTTGGGCTACGAGCGGCTCGAGGTCGCCACCGGCAGCCGCGTGGTGCGTCCGCGGTTGCCCGAAGCCCGGTGGCTGCATTACGCCGACACCCTGGAGGGCGCTGTCGCGCTCGACGAGCACCTGAACCGGCTCCCCTCCGAACTAGGTGGCGGACGGTTCACTGCCGTGGTCGTCGGAGCGGCTTCACCGGGCTGGAGGCCGCCACCGAGCTGGTCGGTCGACTGCGTGCGATCGCTGGGGACGGCGAGCAAGTACGGGTGATCCTGGTCGAGCGCGACGAGCACGTCGGTCCCGAACCCGGGCGCGCTCCGCGCCCTGCGATCGCGGTACTCGGGTGGAACCGCGCATGGGCGCCACCGTGTAGCAGATGGAGCGGGACAAGGTCGAGATTTCGGGCGGCACGCGGCCGCCCGAACCGTGGTGTGGACGGCGGGCACTCAGGCCAGTCCGCTGACGCGCAGATCCCCGGTGACCGTGACCGGCTCGGCCGGCTGGTGACCGACCCGTACCTGCGGGTGCGCGGGGTCGACGGCGTCTTACGCAGCGCACAACGTCGCTGCCGATCTGCTGGGGGCGGCCACGGGTCCCGTTCCAGGCCGACCCCTCCGTCACCTGCCTGGACTTTGGCGGCGCGGGGTGCGGTGGTCGCCCTCGGCTGGGACCGGATCGTCCGCGACACCGGCGAGACGGCCAAGGCTCGTAAGCGCAAGGTCGACACCGAATGGATCCACCCGCCGGTCGGTGACGCAGCGGAGATCCTTCGTCGGGCCGACTACCGCGTATCGACCCGTCCCGTCGCGTCCGCCTGAGCAGGGTGCTCAGAGCTTGGTAAGCCTGGTCCGCAGGGCCTCGGTGAGGCGGTGGACGTCGGTCTCGGTGGTGCGCCAGTTGCTGAAGGCGGCGCGGAGTGCGGGGACTCCGGCGTAGGTGGTGGGGGTGAGGAACGCTTCGTCCTTCAACTCGTCGGCGAGATCGGCGAGGCGCTCGGCTGTCGGGTTTTCGGCCAGTGTGAAGCAGACGACGTTCAAGCGGACCGGCGCCAGGAGACGCAGCCCGGGCATCGCCTCGATGGCCTCGCCGAGCGCCTGAGCGCAGGCGATGTTCCGCTGGACGATCTCGCGGTGCCCGTCCCTGCCATAGGCCCGCAGCGTGAACCAGGCGGCGAGGGCACGCCAGCGCCGGGAGTTCTCCGGCGTGAGGTCGACGAAGTCGGGGATCTCGCCCAGCGGGCCCAGGTAGGCGGCGGCGTTCCGGAACACTCGCAGCTGGAGGTCCGGTCGGCGGGTGAACTGCACGGCGCTGCTGTAGGGGACGTTCATCCATTTGTGGAGGTCGATGCAGATGGAGTCGGCGGCGTCCAGTCCGGCGACCAGGTCGGCGTGGTCCGGTGACAGGGCCGTGAAGCCGCCGAAGGCGGCGTCGACGTGGAGCCAGAAGTCGTGGCGTTCCCGCAGCGCGGTGATGGCGCGGAGATCGTCGAAGTCGACGGTGTTGACCGTGCCGGCGTTGGCGACCACCACGCAGGGACCGTCGACCTGCGTCAGCGCCCGCTCCAGGGCGGCGGGGTCGACCGCCTCACGACCCTGGAGAAAGGGCACCTGAACCAACGCGAGGCGGCGGCGCGCATCGCACCGTTCTCGGCCAGCGGCGAGGACGGCGTCATCGACCTTCGAAGGGCGGTTCCGGCCGCACCTCATGCGACATACCAGCAGGCTCTGCTGAGAGCGGCCGAGCGTTCCGGCCCGCTCCTGGCCGAGAGCGGGGAGACGGGCCCCGGCCTGCCGGAACTGCGGTCACTGATCGCGGACCGCTACACCGACGAGGGGCTCGCCACCCGCCCCGAGCAGGTGCTCATCACCTCCGGGACGCGCTCGGCACTGGCACTGCTTTCGGCGCGGTTGCGTCCTCGTGCCGTGGCCGTGGAGATCCCCACGTACCCTGACCCGCTGGCCGGCTTCCGGGCCGCCGGCATCCGCCTGGTCGGCTGCCGGGTCACCACGGACGGCTGGGACCTGGACCAGCTCCAGGACGCGTTCCGGTCCGCGGCAGGCGGTCTGGCCTACCTCGTCCCCGACTTCCAGAACCCCACCGGCGCGCTCATGCCGGCCACCGCCCGGCGGACGGTGGCGTGGCTGGCCGAACGGCACCGGGTGACCGTCGTGTCCGACGAGACCATGCGCGACCTCGACCTGCGCGAACCGCCCGCACCGCTCCTGCGGATACCCCGCTCCGTCCTCATCGGGTCGGCGGCCAAGACGGTCTGGGGTGGCCTGCGGGTCGGCTGGCTCCGGGGGCCTGCCGCGCTGATCGCCGAACTGGCCCACCATCCGCTGTGCGGGTCGCTGACCGCCGCGCCGACGCAGCAGCTGGTCGCCTCGGAACTCCTCCGCGACCTGGAACCGGTGCTGCGTCACCGCCGGGCCGCTTTGCGGCGACAGCGCGACCACCTGAGCGGGCTGCTGTCCGGAGACGACCGCTGGCGTTTCACGGTTCCTCCCGGAGGGCTCGCCCTGTGGTTGCGTCTGACGAGCATGCGCGCCGATGCCGTCGTGACACGCGCCCGCGCGCACGGACTCGAGCTGGCCGCCGGGCCGTCGTTCGCCGCAGATGCGACGAACTCCCGCCATCTGCGGTTGCCCTTCACCCCGCCGATCGCCACGCTGGACCGCGTCGCCGCCGCCCTGGACTGCGCATGCCGCGATCAAGACGCGTAATGTTTCCAATTTAGTGGACGAAATCTCCTAAAATGGAATCATGTGCAACCCTGAAACGGTCCTCCACCCCGCCCCCGACCAGCACCGCGGCCCCTCCACCGTGGGCGCTCCAAACCCGCAGGCGGGGCCGGCGCGCGGGCTGTCGCGGCTGGCGGTCTTCCTCGGTGCCCGGGACGGCTCCGATCCCGTCCACGCCAAGACGGCGTACGCGACCGGGCGGGAGCTCGCTGACCGCGGTATCGAGCTGGTGTACGGCGGCGGGGGCTCGGGCCTGATGGGGCAGGTCTCGCAGGGTGTCATCGACGGCGGCGGCCGCGTCTTCGGCGTCATCCCGCGGTTCATGGTGGAGCGGGAATGGGGCCGGGTCGACGGCGAGCCCGGCGTGGAGACCGTCGTGGTGGACACCATGCACGAGCGCAAGGCGCTGATGGCGGAACGGGCGCAGGCGTTCCTCGCGCTTCCCGGCGGGCTCGGCACGCTTGAGGAGCTGTTCGAGGTGTGGACGTGGCAGACGCTGGCGCTGCACGGCAAGCCGCTCGGCCTGCTCGACATCGGCGGGTTCTGGGATCCGCTCGTCGCACTGATCCGCCGTGCCGCGGACGCGGGTTTCGTGGACCACGCCACGGCCGACGACGTGGTCGTGGGCGACCGCCTCGACGACGTCCTCCAGCGGCTTGCGGACGCGACCGGAGCCGCCGCGAGCCGCTGAGGTCCGTCGGCGTCACCCCACGCTGGCCTGATCATGGTGCGCCCGATGGGTGCGGCACCGGGCGTCCGGCGCTCACCGCCGGAAGACCGGGCAACCGGGGCCCGGTGCGCCAGCCTGCGGAAGAAGCTCAGGAGGCCGCAGAGCCCCTTGGCCCAGGAGAGCGAGTGGTCAGGGGTGGCGGTGACGAATTCGGGGTGGGGCGGCGGTCCGGCGCTCCGGGGCAGGAGGTGGGTGGCCAGGTCGGACGCCGCGTCCCGGTGGCGCTCGGACCGCTCCGCGACGGCGAGGTTCAGCAGGTAGTCGCCGACGCAGGTGGCGCCGCAGCATTGACCGAGCGAGCTCAGCCACGGGACGCGGGCTTCGTCCGCTTCACGGGCACGCTGTACAACCACATCCCGACCTGAAGAAGCTACGTGCCGCGGCGGCGACGCGTGCCCAGGCGCAGGATGTGCGGCCGGGACGCTCCCGGGTCACCGGACCGGGCAGCGGAACGCCGCCGAAGCTGATGCGGCGCCTGCGGGGTCAGCACTGATCATCAGGGGGCCAGATGTCCGGTCGTGAGAGTTCTACTGGATGCTCCAGCGGTGCGGGTGGTCGGGATGTTCGGGGCAGGCGAAGATGTTGAGTTCGCCCCCGCGGCCCACGGTGACCTTGGTCGGATTGGCGTACAGGTGTGTGGGCGAGTTCGGGTCCTCCAGCGGTTTCCAGCTGCCGCTGCCGCCGTCCCACTCCGAGCTGTCGATGGTCAGCAGGAGGTGCATCGGTGCCGCGCAGGTCAGGCAGTCCATCGGGGACGGGTCGGTGACGTGCCAGGAGGCGAAACCACCGACGCGCCAGCCTGGTGGGATGGACAGGTCATTCTGGTAGTCCACAAACGCTGCGGCATCTTCATTCGCCGACTGCTCGGCAGCCTCGTCCAAGGCTTCTTCCCAGGCGTCGATCCGGGCGCAAAGGTCTCCTGGGAGGAGGCCGGCGAACGGGTAGGTGGCCACCTGTTCCGGATGCAGCACGCACGGCTCGGGCACGTACCCCTTGAAGCCGACGACCTGCGGCCGTGGCGGTGAGGTCAGCACCTCGGTGACCTCCCACGATCGGCGCCAGCGAAGGTCGAGCAGCATGCCGTAGCCGGTCGGGCCGTGTGCGTCGAAGGGGCACCAGAACACCTGGAGCAGATCGCAGTCGTCCGGCCCGGCGGGCAAGTCTGGGATGTCCCTCCGATACAACTGCGCAAGTCCGATCAGCGGCAGCGGATCAGCCGCAGCAGTCTTTTCAATACGGTGTTCCTGGCCGAGTTCCTTAAGTAGCTGCCGTTCTTGGTCTGTGGGGCCGGGGTCTGCTTCACGGCGCCATGCAGCAGCCAAGATCTGCCGTTCCTGGTGGATGTCCGCCGGACGTCGGCCACGTGCGTGGCTGTGAGGCTCGGTGCATTCCGGCCAGGGTTCGTGCGCCGGCCAGAGCAGCGGACCGCCCACGGAACTGGCCGCCACGTCCGGTCGGCCCGGGCGTGGATGGAGCCGGGTGGTGGTGCCTTGGAAGGCCGTCAACTCCGGGAAAGCGCCTCGACATCGAGCGGGCGCGGCGGTGTGGTCCTCGACACGCGTGTGATCTTAGGCAACTGCCAGCCATACGATCCAGTGCACCCGGAGGAGACCTTTTACGCCGGTGCTGGATGACGGTCAGCGCCTCTCCTTACGAACGCGCGGCCACGTCCCCGGGCACGTCGAGGTGGTTGTTCATGTCGAGGTCGAACCGGCCGTGCAGCTTCCAGCGGTGCTCCGGCGGCAGGGCTCCGTCTGGCGGACGGCCAGCCAGACGGAGCCCGCTGTCACCGAATGACCGGTGCCGACAGGCTGCCTGATGATGCGTTCCACCCAGTCCGGGAAGACCCGCAGGGAGGGGCCGCAGGCCGTGCACAGGTCGTGGAATGTTGCGGCATGAGTGCCGATGGCTACGGCTTTCGTCTGGTCGTGCAAAGCGGTTTCTCGAAGGGCTGCCCCCTGTCAAAAGGTTGGTTCGCCGGTCGGCTAGGCCACTCGGTCACGGAAGAGCTGCCAATTGCGGTGCAGCAGCCCGCCTTGGCCGTCCGACTTGATCTCTTCGACGGAGATGTCCACGTAGGTTCCTTCCGGAAGGTCGCCGGAGGCCCATCCGGAGCAGTAGCCCGACTCGTGGCCACGCGTGTCCACCTGCCGGTATCCGGTGGTGCCCCAGGTCATGACGACGGAAATGGCCCAACCGTCGGAAGAGGTATCGCATGCCTTGATGGAATCGCCTGGCCGGCCGTTCTCGGGGTCGGCCTGCCACAGACCGTACCCGCCCGTGGTCCACAGATATTCTTCGGCCGACGCCGGTGCCTGCAATCCCGCGATGAGCGCGGTCGCGGCGATGCCGACGGACAAGCCCAGTTTCATGAAGCGCATGAATCGCCCCTTTCGAGTTGATCTCGGTAGCGAGTATTCGCGATGGCGGGGGACGAGTCCTTGATGCCGAATCCACACTTTCTTGATGATCCGTTCCCTGCGTTGACGAGGACGACTACGGTGATCGTTGGTCTGGGCGGGGTCGGAAGAGCTCAAGAGGGGCGCGGCGTCGTAGCGGTTTCGCGTGCTCCTTGCCGGAACGTCCTGAGCGGGCTACCGCTTGCTCTCCGGCTCGCGGACGTCGCCGGGACGGCAGCGATCGGCGCTGTCCGGTCGTCGCGGCGAGTCGAGGGCATGGCCGCGGTTCTCATTGGTTGAGACGCTGTAAGCGGTGAGGGCGCGGGTGAAGGCGGCACGGTCGGGGAACCCCCACCGTGCCGCGATCTGGTGGACGTGCATCAGGCGAAGGGCAGGGGCGCTGAGGTCGCGGCGGGCCTGTTCGAGGTGCTGCCACCGGATCCACGAGCTCGTGCCGTGCGGGCGGAACAGGCGGTGCAGGTGACTGCCCCAGGGTTTCCACGAGTACATGCGGCTGGGGCGAGGACGAAGAGGTGCGGATCGCCAACGGCACCCGGTACGGCTTCCCCGGCGCCGTGTGGTCCGCCGCCCCGGACGTCGCCGTCGCCGTCGCTCGGCGGATCGACAGCGGGGAGGTCTATGTGAACGGCGGTCGGCTCAACATCGACGCGCCGTCCGGCGGCGTGAAGGAATCCGGCTACGGCCGTGAGCCGGGCCGCTCGACATTCTAAAGTTCACGCAGGCGAAGGCCCCCCTTCCTGGCGGAACCGTGTCCATGTAATCGCTGAGCACGCCGCTACTGGACGAAGGTCCGGACGGCCAGGGCGGCGATGAGAAATCCGGCGGTCACGGCCGTCGCGAGCCGGCCGCGGTATCCGGTGAGCAGGCGGCCCAGGGCCGAGCCCGTCATCACCACCGCCATCTGCCACAGCGCGGACGCCGTGAAGGCGGCGGCTGCGAAGACGGACCTGTCGAAGGCGTCGAAGGCGTCGAAGCGGCTGCCGATGACGATCGCGGAGAAGTACACGATGGTGCCGGGGTTCAGCACCGTGACCCCGACGAGCCGCAGGTAGGCGCGTCCGGGCGACGTCGCTCCGGCGGCGCCGCCGAGCGCGCTCTCCGGGGCGTCCCGCTCCCGGAAGGCACGGGTCACGATGCGCACGGCGATCCACAGCAGGACAGCGGCGGCCGTCCAGCGGAGGGGGGCGGCGACCGGTTCGATCATCCGGCTCGCGGCGCTGCCCGCCGCGATCGCGAGAGCGCTGTACAGTCCGTCCACGGTCGCGACCCCGAGGGCCGCGGCGGCGCCGACCCGGAGTGGTGCCGTCGAGCTGAGCAGGAGCAGGTAGACGGCGACGGCACCGACCTGCATGGCGATGCCGAGGCCCGCGACGGCTCCGGTGGCGAGGGCCGCCGTCATGGGGTGAGCCCGAGTCTCATGATCGTCAGGTCCAGCCGGCGGCCGAACTTGGTGCCGACCTCGCGGAGCGTCCCCGCGGTCTCGAAGCCGAGGCCGGCGTGCAGCGCGATCGAGGCGCTGTTCTCCGCCTCGATATCGGCCAGCATCACATGGGCGCCGGACTCCCGCGCGGCCGCGATCAGCGCCCGCATCAGCCGGCCACCGATGCCCTTGCCCCGATGTCCGGGGAGGACGTACACCGAGTTCTCCACCGTGAACCGGTAGCCCTCCTTCGGACGCCACTGCGACCAGGACGCATACCCGAGCACCTCGCCGGCGGCGTCGGCCACGAACGCCGCACGCCGTCCGAGGAGTTCGCCCCACCACGCCGCCGCCTCCTCGGGCGTCTGCTTCACCGTGGTCCAGATCGACGTCGTGTGCTCGATCGCGTCGTTGCGGATGGCCCGGACGCTCTCGGCGTCCTCGGCCCGTCCGGGTCTGACCGTGATCGAATCATATAGTGGAAACATGTCCACTATCATAGAAAGCAGTGATCGTAGACCGCACCGTATTTTGGGCGGTGAGACGGGAGTCCGGATGGTGCTGCGCTTCGAACTCGACAACCTGACCCGGCACGAGGTGCATCGGCTGCTGGAGGAGCATCTGGCCGACATGCACGCCACCTCGCCGCCGGGCTCGGTGCACGCGCTGGATCTCGGGGAGTTGCGCGATCCGGCCGTCGAGTTCTGGTCGGCCTGGGAGGGGGCGGAGCTGCGGGGCTGCGGTGCACTCAAGGACCTTGGCGGCGGAGATGTCGAGCTGAAGTCCATGCGCACCGCGCAGGCCGCGCGCGGAAAGGGCGTCGGGACCGTCATGCTCCGGCATCTGCTGCGGGTCGCCGTCGAGCGCGGGCACCAGCGGGTGCTGCTGGAGACCGGGAGCCAGGATTTCTTCGCTCCAGCCCGGCGGCTCTACGCGCGGCACGGGTTCACCGTCCGGGAGCCGTTCGCCGGCTACGTCCCCGATCCCAACAGCGTCTTCATGGAGTTGCGCCTCGACCACGACCGCGAATCCCAGGGGGTAGCCGTGTCCACTTTGATGGAGGGCTCGAACGTTCTCGGACGGCGGGTCAAGGCGGAGCGGACCCGGCGCGGCTGGTCGCTGGCCCGGCTCGCGGACGCCTCCGGCGTGTCCCGTGCGATGATCAGCAAGATCGAGCGCGGCGAGAGCAACCCGACCGCCGTCGTCCTCGGCAAGCTCTCCGCCGCGCTGGAGTTGAGTATGACCGCGCTGCTGTCGCCGGCGGACGGCGCCGCCGCCGGCCGGGTCCGGCGCGCCGCCGACACCCCGCGCTGGACCGATCCCGACAGCGGCTACCTCCGGCGCCAGATATCGACGCCGGGCTTCCCCGTCGACGTCACCGAGATCGTGCTGCCGGCGGGCGCCCGGGTGCCGATGCCGGCGGGCAGCTACGCGTTCATCGCCCAGCTCATCTGGGTGCTGGACGGCGAGCTGACTTTGGTCGACGGGGCGGCCGCCCATCGTCTCTCCCCCGGGGACACATTCGAGCTCGGAGAACCCCAGGCCCGAGAGTTCGTCAACGACACCGCCGAGAAATGCCGTTACGTCGTGGTCGTCACCCGCAAGGCGACCGCATGACCTCGTGGTTTCTCATCGACGCCTTCACCGAGCGTTCCTTCGCCGGCAACCCGGCGGCCGTCGTCATCCTCGACGGCCCTGCGGACCGGACGTGGATGCAGGCGACCGCCGCCGAGTTGCACCAGCCCACCAGCGCGTTCGTGTGGCGGGAGCCGGACGCCTGGAGCATCCGCTGGTTCACGCCCTCGTCCGAGCTGCCGCTGTGCGGCCACGCCACCCTGGCCGCCGCGCACGCGCTCGGCCATGACGAGATCGTCTTCCGCCATGGTCACGGAACCCTGAGGGCGCGCCGCCGCGAGACGCGCATCTGGCTCGACTTTCCGGCCGTCCCGGTGACCGAGGGGCAGGCCCCCAAGGACGTGCTCGACGCACTCGGGCTCTCCGCCGCCGGCGGATTCGCGCGCAACGACGCCGAATACGTCGTCATGCTCGACACAGCCGCGCAGGTGGAGGCTGTCCGGCCGGACATCCCGCGGATCCTGCGGCTGCCGGTCGGCCGCGTGATCGTGACCGCGCCGGGCGGCGGGGACGCCGACTTCACCTCCCGGGTGTTCGTCCCCGCCCACGGGCTGGACGAGGATCATGTGACCGGTTCGGCCCACGCCGTCCTCGGCCCGTTCTGGGCGGCCCGGCTCGGACGGGCCCGGCTGGAGGCCGTCCAGGCGTCCGCCCGGCGCGGGCGGCTCGCGCTTGCCGTGGAGGACGACCGCGTCCAGGTCGGCGGGCACGCCGTCACCGTCAGCCAGGGCAACCTGTTGCCGTCCCCATAGTCCGGGGAGCGCCTGCGTCGACGTCACATGGCGGCCTTCTGCAGGCGGCAGCGGTAGGCCAGGGACACGAGCAGACCGGCGCCTCCCGAGGAGCCCACGGAGAAAAGATGATGCGAACGGTCTTCTGCAGCGACGAACACGCGCCGGAGCGGCGGCTGACCGAATTCAACGCCTTCCAGGTCTCCAGTTCGTATCCGGTGCGGGTGACGAGTGACGATCCCGGGCGCTTCCACCTGGTGGCGCGAATGCTGGATCTGGCGGGGGTGAGCCTGCTGCGGGTGAGGAGTTCCTCGGTCGATGTGGTGCGAACACCGCAGCTGATCCGCGCACATGACCCCGAGATGCTATCGGTCGTGCTCGCCATGCGCGGCCGGATCGTGCTGAGCCAGGCCGGACGCCAAACCGTACTGGGCGTGCGGAGTCTCGGGTTATACGACAGCGGGCAGCCGTTCGATCTGCGCATCGTCGCCGACGGCGAGGCCGCGACGCTCGTGTTCGCCCATGTGCAGCGCGCCCTGCTGGTGCCGCTCCCTCACACCGAGCGGCTTCTGGCGGCGCCGCTGACCGGCAAGGCGGGTGTCGGTGCGCTGCTCGCCCAGTTCCTTGTCGCGTCGACCACGGACGGCGGATACGGGCAGACAGATGTGCCCTGGCTCCGTGAGATCGCGGCGGATCTGGTGAACGGCCTGGTCGCCCACCATCTCGACGCCGACCCCCGGCGGTCCACCCGGCTTTCGGCCATCGAGACGTACGTGCGGCGCCACCTGGACGATCCGGGGCTGTCGCCGCGCTCCATCGCCGCCGCGCACCATATCTCGGTCAGCACCCTGCACCGGCTGTTCCAGCCGAACGGCATCACACTCGCGGCGTGGATCCGCCGGCAGCGCCTCGAACGGACCCGCCTCGACCTCGGCGACGCGGCCTTGCACCTGATGACCATCCACCGCGTCGCGGCACGATGGGGATTCAGGGACCACGCCACTTTCACCCGCGCCTTCCGCGCCGCCTACGGCCTGCCCCCAAGCGAGTACCGCCGCCGCGTCCTCGGACGGCCGAACCGGTCGAGATCCGCTCGGGACCCGGTTGAGCCGGGTGCGGGCCGTCGGTGATGGGCGGGGCCAGCGGGCTACGCGGTCAGGATGCCGTCGTCACGGATCGTGCGGAGGACGTCGCGGGCTGCTTCCAGAGTGCGGTCGGCCTCCTGCTCGGTGTGGGCGGCGGAGATGTGGTTGCGCTTCAGGGCGAGCGGGAGCATCAGGAAGCCGCGGTCGGTCATGCGGTGGTGGAACGCCACGTAGGCGGCTTCGTTGTTGCGCATGAGGTCGCGGTAGCCCCGGATCGGTGACTCGGTGAAATAGAGGCTGAACACACCGCCGAAGTCGGCGGCGGTCGCGGCGATGCCGAGGTCGGCGCAGATGCCGGTGAGGCTGGCGCGCATCCGCTCCCCGAGGGCGTGGGTGCGCTCGTAGAAGCCGGGGTGGTCGCGCAGGTAGGTGATGTTGGAGGAGACGGGATTGCCAGCTGCCGAGACTGGCCTGGTCTGCATGCCCGCGCATCACCACCGGTTCGGCGCCGCCGTCCAGGCCGCCGCCAAGGGTGCGCTTGCCGCCGGACGGGTCGGGCTGCCCTGGAACGTCCAGCCGACTTCCTCGTCGACGGTGGCGACCCATGCCCGGACGGCGAGCTCGTCAACCTAGGCCTCTACCCCGTGGACGTGGTGCGGGCCCTCACCGGCCAGCCGGTCCGGCGCGTGCACGCCCTCCCGGGACGGGAGCGGGGCCGCCTCACCGTCCTGCTGCTCGACCACGAGCACGGCCTGACCAGCACGATCACCTCGGCTGCGCGGTACCGCCGACGCCCCCGGCATGGCGCTGTACCGCTAGCGGGTCAGCGGCTCCGGCGGGGTGATGGACGTCGACGCCGCCAAGCCGGGCGCGTCCGTCCGGACGGTTACGGGCAACCGCAGCGCCTGGCACGGCTCCGGCACCGTCGACCGGATGCTCACCGCCCTGCACACCGCCGCCGTCACCGGCCGGCCGCCCGAAGCCGGCCCGGCTGATGCCCTCGCCGCGCTGCGCGTCACCGACGCCGCGGCCCGCTCCCTCGGCACGCCCATACCGATCGACTCCCCGGAGGTCTGATCCATGAAGCTCGCGACGTACCGCCTGCCGGACGGCCGAGTCCGCCACGGCGAGATCGTCGACGGCGGCCGCGTCACCGACCTCGGCCCCGGCGATCTCTCGGCGCTGGTGGGCGCGTTCGGCTCGGTACCGTCCGGCGGGACGACGCACGCCCTGGACGAGGTGACCCTGCTCGCCCCGCCTGGTGCGTCCGGGCAAGGTCCTCGCGGTCGCCGCGAACTACCAGGAGCACGTCACAGAGACGGGCGGGGACGAGATCGACAAGTCCCGGATCTCGCCGCAGCTGTTCATCAAGCCCGGCACCGCCGTCTGCGGCCCCGGCGAGGACATCGCGCTGCCCTCGGTCAGCCCCAGCATCGACTGGGAGGCCGAACTGGTCGCGGTGATCGGCCGCGGCGGCAAGGACATCCCGGTCGAGGACGCTCTCGGCCACGTCGGCGCCTACACGATCGGCAACGACGTGTCGGCCCGGAATATGGACTACGGCCACGACCGCGACACCGAGGATCCCGCGGTCGCGTTCTTCGACTGGCTGAACGGCAAGTGGCTCGACGGTTTCGCCGCGCTCGGCCCGTACCTCGTCACCGCCCACGAGGTGCCCGACCCGCAGAAGCTCGACGTGATCCTGGAGGTCCACGGCGGGTCCGGCAGCACGGCGGCACCGATCAGATGATCTTCAACGTCGCGGAGCTGGTGGCGTTCGCGTCTCGGCTGATGACGCTGGAGCCCGGCGACGTGCTGTACACCGGCACGCCGTCCGGGGTGGGGATGGTATCGGGGAGTTCCTGTCCGCAGGCGACGAGATGACGGTCCGCGTGACCGGCCTCGGAAGCCTGGTGAACCGCGTCCGCTGAGCGGGCCAGTGGCCGGGCGCACCCGGCCACCGCAGAGAAGAGGCAAGTTTATGACCAATCGTTCCGGTGCGATGGCCGGCGGATCCGGACGGGGCGTCGCGGCGGCCGTGCTGGGCGGCGTGCTCGCGGCGGGCTCGCTCGCCGCCTGCGGCTCCGACCCCACGCAGAAGTCCTCCGGCGGGGACAGGGGTGTGCTGAACATGTACCTGTACCAGAAGCCGCAGACGTTCAGCCCGCTCGCGCCGAACCACGGGCCCGACCAGCTCGTCATGTCGTTGATCTTCGACTCGCTGTACGGCTCGGACGCGTCCTACACGCTGAAGCCGCATCTCGCCGCCGCCGCGCCGGAGATCTCCGACGGCGCCAAGACGATCACGTTCAAGCTGAAGCCCGGCCTGAAGTGGAGCGACGGGAAGCCGCTGACCGCCAAGGACGTGCTCTTCACCTTCAACGCCCTCGCCGACCCGGCGACCGGTAGCACGCAGGGCGGCAAGTTCGCCGCCGTGACCGGCGCGAAGGACCTCGCCGACGGCAAGGCCGACTCGCTCAAGGGGGTGACCGCGCCCGACGAGACCACTGTGAAGATCACCACGACCCGGCCGGCGGCGAGCCTGCCGGGGCTGATTGGCAACACCCCGATCCTGCCCGAGCACGTGCTCGGCGGTGTGCCGGCGAAGGGGCTCGGCGACAACGGCTTCTTCACCAAGCCGACCGTCGGCTCGGGCGCGTTCACTTTCGTCGACTACAAGACCGACCAGTACGTCGAGCTGAAGGCCAACCAGAACTTCCGGGAGGGGGTGTCGATCAAGAAGGTGTACTTGAAACCGGTCACCTCCGACGTCGCGATCGCGCAGCTCCGCACCGGCGAGATGGACCTCACCCAGGTCTCGCTGACCGACCTGCCGACCGTCAAGAAGATGGACGGCGTCAAGGTCGTGTCCGCGAAGAGCCCCGGCTTCACCCGGATCGCGATGAACCAGTCCGAGGCCCGGTTCAAGGACGCGCGCGTCCGGCAGGCGTTCCTCACCGCGATCGACCGCAAGGGCCTGGTCGGCAAGGTGCTCGGCGGCGCCGGGTCGGTCGTGAACTCCAGCTTCTACGGCGACGCCGCCTCGGCCGCCAACGAGGACGCCTACGACCCGGCGAGGGCGAAGAGCCTGCTCGCCGCGGCCGGATGGGACGGCTCCAAGCCCGTCACGCTGTCGTGGATCCCAGGGCAGCGCGACCGCGACACCGCGGTGACAGTGATCCAGAGCCAGCTCAAGGCCGTCGGCGTGGACGTCGAGCTGAAGCAGGTGCAGGCAGACGAGCTGTTGTCGTCCTACGAGAAGAAGTCGTACGACTTGGCGCTGTTCGGCGGCGGCAACTACGCCACCGAGCCTTCCACCGTCGCGACCATTGACGCCTGCGACCAGGCGTACCCGGCCGGCGGCAACGTGGCCCGCTTCTGCGACCCGAACCTGGACGACCTGCTGTCCAAGGCCGACTCGGTCGCCGACCCGGCGCAGCGGGCGAGCCTGTTCAAGGAGGCCGCGAAGGTCGAGAACGCGCAGGTTTCGTATCTGTGGATCTACAACCCGGACACAGTCTGGGCGTACCGCACGCGGCTGTCCGGCTTCGAGCCGTGCGGCCTGCCGACCAACGAGATCGGGACCTGGGACTTCGCGAACTGGAAGCTGAGCTGACCGAGACCGGGCCCGGGGCGCGCGCCCCCGGCCCGGCTGGCACGGACAGGAAGGGGTGAGGCGTGGCGGTCTACGTCATCCGGCGGCTGTTGGTGAACGCTCTCGTGTTCCTGCTGATCAGCGTCGGGATCTTCGTGCTGGTGCGGGTCGCGCCCGGCGACCCGGTCCGCATGATGGTCGACCCCGAGCAAATGCGCGGCGGCGGCGCTGCGTTCATCGAGGCCAAACGGGACGAGCTGGGGCTGGACCGGTCGATCGTCGTCCAGTACGGGCACTGGCTGTCGGGGGCGCTGCACGGTGACTTCGGCTACTCCTACGTCGGGCACCGGCCCGTCTCGGCGGTGCTCGGCGAGCGGCTCGGTCCCACGCCGCAGCTCATGGGCGCCGCGCTGGCCGTCGCGCTGGTCGTGTCGATCGCGCTCGGCGTCGCCGCTGCGGTGCGCCGCAACACCTCAGTCGACTACGGCGCCACCGTCCTCGGCATCGCCGCGGTCTCGGTGCCGCCGTTCTTTCCCGGCATCGTCGGGATCTACCTGTTCTCCCTGAACCCGCCTGCACCGAGACCCCGAGGCCGGCTCGAAGTCCGCGGAGCTCTTTCGATTACCGCTGCGCCGCGCGGCCCGCGATCAGACTGTGACCCGCGAGATCAGGAGAAATCAGCAGGCCGCTCGACGCTGAGCCTTCGATCCGCCCTCGGTACGCGACAACCGGCCATGTGACCGTCTCCAGAGTTATAGGAGCCACGATGGGATTGCCGCCTCAATTCGCGTCCAGTTGGGACGATGTTCCTTCAATTCTTCTATCGAAGTTTCCTGCCAAGAGCCAAATTCCTGGATTGAACCAGGTTCTTCAAGAGAGAATTTCCCCGAACTTGGAAATACTCCCGGATTGGGATAGCAGAAGTGACTGAGCACTAGAGATCGATTCTTTGCATCGCGGATGCCGAGACTGAGTGCTACATGGTCGATATCGTTCAACAAAAAGACGAGTCCGGCGGGAATGTTCGGACCACCGATTTTCGTTACTGGGTCGATAATGTATGGGATACGTTCCCCTGGTGCGAAGAACATGCCGATCTTCCCATGGAAGGCGTTTCGGGCGGCTTTAACGCGAAGCGCCTTGTCGCCGATGGTCTCTTCAAAAGCTGTCCGCGCCGCTGCGGCAGCATCAGCGTGCAATCGCCTTAATGTCCAAACATCAGTACCGCCTGCCAAGTGCACGATGCGAAGGGTGGCCTCCCAGCAGTTCATAATGCCATCCCGTCCCGGCGCGGGTCCGATGTCGAGTATATACCGGGCGAAATCATTTCGTAGTGCTGTAATGTCGCTCGTTGTTCCGATCTCCATCTCCCAGCCGCTCATATCGGGACCACTTCTCCCGCCCCACCGGAATGCACCCTTGTACGCCCGTCCCACTTCCAATATATTTTGATTCAGCGCCGCCTTCTCGGGGCTTAGGGAAACCGCATCGGAGCATATAAAGGCGGGGCTGGGCTGGTCCCCGCCGCCTGCCGCGGTCGGCAAGGTGGCGCTGCCAGGCTGACTGGTGCTACCGGACGCCCTGCTACTGGCCGGATGGTTGCCAGTCGATGTGCGTGACGGCTCTGTGTCATGGATGCCCGGAGCGGGCACATCACCGCGCTGCTCTGGTCTATTTCCATGGGGGAGGTCTCCCGTGCCACTGCCGGAATGCGTCGGCTGCGGAACCGGGTGCCACGCTGGCGCGGCTGGGCCGGCTGCTGGGTCGATCGTGGCTTGGGATGGCAACACCGGTGGTGGCTCGTTAGCTTCTGGGGCTAGCACACCGTCGTTGGCAACAGATGGAACCGAGCTCGCGGTTTCGTGGTCTCGGGGCGGCGGCCGGAGGTTGGTGTGCCAGTGCTCGTAGCGAAGGCTGATGAGGTTCTGGTTATCGCGGACGAGGCAAGCGGTGTCGTTGAGCTCCTTGTGGTGGAACCAGATCTCAATGCCATCGACCGGCGCCAGACTGCTGTCGGCGGCTATGTCCTCCAACGCCCGACGTGCGGCGTTTTCGGTGAGGCGGGTGGAGCGGGCATCGAGCACCAGCACCATCACCGGTTCGCCACCGTCAGTCAAGGCCAGGTGAATCGCGCGGCGCACGCTGTGCGAGGTGCCCCAGGCGACGCGCTGGTACTTGATCGGCGTCCCCGGATCCAATGGCGACCGCCGCTCCAGCAGAACCTCCCCTTGGCCGGTCGGGCTGATGTGACGTCCGAGCCGCTCCGCGCGCCACTGTATGAACTCTTGGATCTTGCTGCCGAGCCGGTTGGGCAGGCGTTCCACAAACTGTGGCCTGAAGGATTCGTTGAGCGAGCCCGTTTGGGTCGGGTCGGAGTACCAGTCGGTATTGGAGGTGTAGCCAGGCCGTTCCTCATAAAGGGCTGGAAAATCTGGTGCCTGGTGGTCATAGTCGCGATGTCCCGGAGCGAAGTCGCCCTCCCCCCCGAGGACCTTCATCCTGTCGGGGTCCGAACTGCCCTCCCGGCGATGGGGCTTGGCTGCTTCGGCGGAGGGGTCCTCGCGTGCGAAAGGCCGGGCGTCGGTGTGTCCGGTGGCACCGGCCGGGCGGTCCGTCGACGTGAACGGTTCGAACCGACCACCGGATGGACGGGGCTCGCCGGTGCCCGGCGGCAGCCCCTTCGGTGATCCCACGGCGCGGACATCGGTAGGTGCAGCACGGTTGTAACGATCAATGATGCCGCCGAGCATCTTTGCCGGTGGGCGGGGCAGATTACTAGAGCGGAGCTCCATAAACAGCTCGGCGAGCATCTCATCGAAGTTTTTCGAGCCGTAGCGAGACGAGATAGTCTCGACCAGATCTGCAATCCGCGGGTCCCGCCCGACTATAAATAGTGCGCTTCCAGAATTGAATTCTCTTACAAGGTCACTCAATTCCCCGCCACTGGCGGCCGAAACTCTATTCTCGGGCGTCCAAGTCAATGAGTCGATGATGTGCTTCCAGTCACCCGTAAGAGCGTTGCCCACCTCGGGAGATCCAGCAGGCGAAACGCGAGCGTAGTCCAATCCGTTGCATTGATAGCCCTTGATAACCCTGATTTGTTCAGCGTTTTTCCGGAATGGGCTGAGTGGTGTAAAGAGATTGCCGGGAGTGATCTCGATTGGTAAACCTAGAATGCTGGAAAAAGTCTTGTTAAGCTCCTTCAACGCCTCCGGATTTTTCATTACCGGACCGGTCAGCAAGTGACCGGCTTCGTGATTTATGGTCTCCCTCGCCAGGCTACCGCCCCAGTCTCCACCGAGTTCCGCCAGCTTCGCCGGATCGTTCCACCACGAATTAGCGTTCAATATTATTGAATCTTCGGTGGCGTAAGCCAAGTTGGCGGCCCTGTTAATCTGCCAGGTTGCAATAAATCTTTTCAGCTCTCGAATTTTGGGGTAGTCGAGGGTCAGCGCTCGTAGTTCTGTATTAAATTCACGCAGTACGGCGGGGTGTATTTGGCGAGCATTGAACTGAACAAGAGGATTCTTTCCGAAGTGGGCGAAGATCCCCTGAGTCTCCTTGAGGGCGGCGTCCATATCCCGCGCCCGTGCTGCAGCATAGAACGGCCCGTCGCCGAACGGGTCACCTTGAAGGCCGGATTTCTCCCACGGAATGAACCGCCCTTGGGCATCCCAGTTTCCAACTTCGGACAAGACCCCTTGGACGTCTTCGAACATGCTATCCTTCACAAACAGGATATTTGAATCTTCGTAGCATATTTCAATCCGCGGGATACGGTTGACCTCCAACCTGCCCGTCCCTATGGCTTCACCCACTTCCCTCGCGACCACATTAAACATCATAGGTTTTGAGCTACTCACGGACCGAGCATCGATGGAGATGAGATCAAATGCCGGATATCCTCCGGGCTCCTGGCGCCAATCGTCCAACGCCCGCAAGAGGGCAGAGTAGACCGCCGCAGGCTCCGATTGCTCCAATCTTACGAACTGCACAATGCGGCCCGAGTCATCCGGTCTATGACGCTCCAACATAACCGGCAATCTCTTATTGTGAGGGTCATAAAAGCCAGTGATGTCGATTCTGTACCTTTTAGCGCGCCACTCCGCGAAGTTGATATCGAAGGAATCCGGATCCCCCACGATGCGGACGCCGGGTCTAAAATCGTCGTGCAGCGGTCCTGGCGTGACCGGATCACGAACATCGGATGCACTGACCGCCGAGCCGTCCCCTTGGGGTGCTGCCTGCGGGACGGCCGTGTCAGGACGCGGTTCGGCGTGGGGGATGTCGCCTCCGTCGGTCGGGAGGGCGGCTGGTGGTGGCCCGGGTGTGGTGGGTTGGGCCTGCACCGCTGGTCCTGGGGGTCCTCCTGCCGCGGTAGGTGCGGCAGCGGCGGCTGAAGCTGAGGCGGCAGCGGGGCTTGCTTTGAGTGCGTCGGCCAGGTCGCGGACGTTGATCCGTGCGAGCCTGTCGGCGGCGCCGGT
>NZ_JBEZJL010000045.1:0-83815 GCF_040651755.1 Actinomadura sp. NPDC048394
GCGCGACCCGGGGGCGGGGCAGGCGGAGCCTGCCCCCATCACCTGCCCAGGGGCCGCAGAGGCTCCAAAGTCAAGGGTGGACGAAGTCCATCGCGTAGCGGCGCCGAAGGCGCCCTTGACTTTGGAGGGGCGGCCCCGTACGCAAGCGCCACCCCACCACCCGAACACCCATTCGCTGTTATCGGCCTTGGAGAACCCGCTATGGGCCTTGGAGCAATCTGCTATGGACCTGGAGAACCTGCTATGCGCCTGGAGCAACCTGCTATCGACTTTGAAGAGCCTGTTATCGGCTAGAGAACCCGTTGTCGGCCTAGACAACCTCCTACGGGCGCGGAGAACTGTTACGGGCGCGGTGAACCCGCCACGGGCGCGGTGAACCCGCCACGGGCCTGGAGAACCCGCCACGGGCCTGGAGAGCCCTCCTACCGCCCCAGAGCACCTGCTATCGGCTGAAGGAAATTCTTGGGTCTCAAGGGTTGGTGGCGGATGCCAGGAAAAGGGGGAGGGCCACGAAGAGGCGGTTGGTTCGGGCGCGTTCTTGCTGGTCGGCTAGCCAGTCGTCGGCGAGGCGGGGTTCGGCGAGGCGGGTGAGCAGGGGGAGGACGGCGGCGTCGGTGAACACGGCGGTGTGGACCTCCACCGCGACGTCCTGGAAGCCGGCGTCCAGCAGCAGGCCGCGGTACTGGCGGGCGGCGCGCGGGGACGGGATCTGGTCGGCGCGGGCGTGGACGAGGGTGCGGGTGAGGTCGGGGAACGCGGAGTCGATGACGAGGGTGTCCCAGTCCTGGCCGCAGAGGACGACGCGTCCGCCGGGGGTGAGGACGCGGCGGGCCTCGGCGAGGGCGTGCGCGTCTGCGGGGGCGGGGAGGTTGTGGAGGACCTTGTCGGCGCGGTAGCCGGTGAGTTCGGCGTCGCGGAACGGGAGGGCGCGGGCGTCGGCGACGCGGAGGTCGGCGTCGGGGTGGCGGGTGCGGGCGGCCTCGATCATCTGGTGGTCGAGGTCGATGCCGGTGGTGCGGACGCCGCGTGCGTTGAGTTCGGCGACGGCGCGTCCGGTGCCGCAGCCGATGTCGGCGACGTGCGCGCCGGGCGCGGTGCGGAGCAGGTGGTAGGTGCGGGCGCGGAGCCGGGTCGCGGCGGGGGTGGCGTCGGCGGCGTCGAGCGCGGCGATGAGGTCGGTGGGCATGCGGCCATGCTGGGACTTCAAGTGAACTTGAAGTCAAGCGCCGCGGAACGCGAAGAGCCCCGGGCGCGGGCCCGGGGCTCTTCGGTCGCGGCCGCTACTGCACGTCGCCGTGGAAGGCGGTCTGGATGAGGCGCTTGCCGGCGCGGCGGTCGGAGTGGGTGCCGCGGCCGACGGGCAGCGGCCCGGGCCGGACGTCGAACAGGTTGCCCTCGTCCTTGTTGCCGGACATGATCAGCGCCGGGCTGGCCATGTCCTTCAGCCGCTGCATGACCGGGTCGTACATGGCGCGGCCCGCGCCGCCCATGGTGCGGGCGAGGATCAGGTGCATGCCGATGTCGCGGGCCTGCGGCAGCAGCTCGGCGACCTGCGCGAGCGGGTTGCCGGACGGGGTGGCGACGAGGTCGTAGTCGTCCACGACGAGGAACAGCTCCGACCCGCTCCACCAGGACCGGTTCCGCAGCTGCTCGGGCGTCAGGTCGGACGGGGGGAGCCGGTTGACGAGGGCGCCGTTGACGTCCTTCATCAGCCCGGCCGCCGCGGTCGACGACGCCGCGTACCCGATGACCTGGTCGCTCTCCGCCGAGTCGAGGAGGGCGCGGCGGTAGTCGAGCATGATGATGCGGGCCTCGTCGGGGGTGTAGCGCGCCTTGACGGCGTCGACGATGACGCGCAGCAGGTTCGACTTGCCGCATTCGTTGTCGCCGACGACGACGAAGTGCGGGTCGTTCTCGAAGTCCAGCAGGACGGGCGACAGGGTGTCCTCGTCGATGCCGATCGGGATCCGCTTGCCGGTCTCGGCGACCTGCGGCAGCGAGGTGAGCGGCAGCACGTCCGGCAGCATCCGGACCTGCGGCGCGGGCGGGCGGCCCTGCCAGCCGGCCTGGACGGTCTGGATGAGCTGCTTGACGCCGTCGGCGAGGTCCTCGGAGGAGGGGCGGCCGTCGGCGCGGGGCAGCGCGGCGAGGAAGTGCAGGCCCTCGCGGGTGATGCCGCGGCCGGGGCGGCCCTCGGGGACGTTCGCGGCGAGCTTGCGGTCCATCTCCGACTCGTACGGGTCGCCGAGCTTGAGCTCCAGCTTCGTGCCGAACAGGTCGCGGATGGTGAGGCGGAACTCCGACCACTTGTTGGTGGCGGCGACGACGTGGATGCCGTAGCCGAGGCCGCGGGCGGCGAGGTCGGTGATGGTGGTCTCGACGGCCTCGAACTCCTGCCGGACGGTCAGCCAGTTGTCGACGACGAGGAACACGTCGCCGAAGCCGTCGCCGGGGATCTGGCCGGTGGCGCGGAGCCGCCGGTAGGTGGCGATGGAGTCGATGCCGCGCTCGGTGAAGAACCGCTCGCGGGACTCCAGCAGCCCGGACACCTCGGCGACGGTGCGGCGGACGCGGTCGGGGTCGAGGCGGCTGGCGACGCCGCCGACGTGCGGGAGGTCGGCGAGCGGGGCGAGGGAGCCGCCGCCGAAGTCCAGGCAGTAGAACTGCACCTCCTGCGGGGTGTGCATGAGCGCGAGGGAGGTGATGAGGGTGCGCAGCAGCGTCGACTTGCCGGCCTGCGGGGCGCCGGCGACGCCGACGTGGCCGGCGGCGCCGGACAGGTCCAGCCACATCGGGTCGCGGCGCTGGTCGAACGGCTTGTCGACGATGCCGGCGAACGCGTGCAGCTGCCCGCGGCCGTCCCAGCCGGCGGTGGTGAAGCCGAACTCGGGGGTCTGCTGCAGGTTCGGCAGGACCTGGTCCAGGGTGGACGGGTCCTCCAGCGGCGGCAGCCAGATCTGGTGCGGGGGCGGGCCGTGCCCGGCGAGCTGCTTGACGACGAGGTCGAACAGGCTGATCTGCGGGCCGTCGTCGTCCTTGGCCTGCCGCTGCTGCTGCGGCTGCTCCTGCATCCGCGGCTGAACGTAGGCGGGGGTGAACGGGACGATCTGGGCGAGCTGCCGCGGCCCCTGCTGCCCGTTCTGTGCCGTCCCTTCCTCTTCGGGACGGTACGCGCCGGACACGTACGCGGCGCGGAACCGGGTCAGCGACTCGGTGCCGATCTTCAGGTAGCCGTTGCCGGGCGCCTGCGGCAGCTCGTAGGCGTCGGGGGAGCCGAGGACGACCCGCGACTCCATCGCCGAGAACGTCCGCAGGCCGATCCGGTACGACAGGTGGGTGTCGAGGCCGCGGAGCTTGCCCTCCTCGAGGCGCTGCGACGCGAGCAGCAGGTGGACGCCGAGGGACCGGCCGAGGCGTCCGATCATCACGAACAGCTCGGCGAAGTCGGGCTTGGCGGACAGCAGCTCGGAGAACTCGTCCAGCACGACGAACAGGGTCGGCATCGGCTTGAGCGCGGCGCCCTGCTCGCGGGCCTTCTCGTAGTCGCGCAGCGAGGCGTAGTTGCCGGCCTGCCGCAGCCATTCCTGGCGCCGCACCATCTCGCCGTGCAGCGCGTCGTACATGCGGTCGACGAGGGGGAGCTCGTCCTCCAGGTTGGTGATGATGGCGGAGACGTGCTGGAGGCCGTCCATGCCGAGGAACGTCGCGCCGCCCTTGAAGTCGACGAGGACGAAGTTCAGCACCTCCGAGGAGTGCGTCATCGCCAGGCCGAGGACGAGCGTGCGCAGCAGCTCCGACTTGCCGGAACCGGTCGCGCCGATGCACAGGCCGTGCGGGCCGTACCCGCCCTGCGCGGCCTCCTTGATGTCGAGTTCGATGGGGCGGCCGTCGGCGTCCAGGCCGATCGGGACGCGGAGCCGGTTGCGCGGGGCGCGCGGCTGCCACGCCTGCCGCGGGTCGATCCGGGTCGGGTCGGGGACGCCGAGCAGCGTCGTCAGCGTCGTCGCGGCGGACAGCGCGTCCAGTTCGGCGCCGGCGGCGGCGCTGGCCCGCAGCGGCGCGAGCTGCCGCGCGAGGCCGTCGGCCTGGACGTAGCTGTAGTGGTCGGGCTTGCCGAGGGAGCTGGCGACGTCCTTGCCGGTGCGGTCGCGGCGCAGCATCGCCATCTTGTCGGCGGCGACACGCAGCCGCAGCATCGTGTTGTCGGCGGTCGGCGCGACGTGGCCGGTGAGGTCGATCACGCAGACGCCCTCGATGCCGTCCGAGCCGATCTGCGAGTCGGGGGTGATCGCGCCGCCGTCCACGATGACGACGTGGTACGGCAGGTCGTTCTGCGACAGGCCGGGGGTGAACCGGGCGCGGTCCTTCACCTCGGTGCCGAACATCCGCTCGAGCTCCGACAGGCTGCCCGCCATCAGCCGGACGGGCCCCGCCGCGTCCGTCAGCGTCGGGTGCATCGAGTGCGGCAGCCACTTCACCCAGTCCCAGTGCGGCATGGCGTCGGGGGACGCGCACACGCTGACCCGCATGTCGTCGGGGGAGTGGAACGCCGTCAGCTGCGCGATCATCGCGCGGACCATGCCGCGGACCGCGTCGATGTCGCCCATCGGCAGGATCCGCGCGAACGACGGCAGCGACACCGCGACCGGCAGGTTCGGGACGGTGGAGTGCGCGCGGACGAACCGGCGCAGCGCGCCCGCCGTCATCGGCTCCAGGTCCTCGATGGGCTTGGTCTCCGGCGGGATCAGCTGCACGGCGAGCTTCTGCGGGCCGGCGCCGATCCGCACGTTGCCGAAGTCGGCGTCGGAGGGGCGGCGCTCCCAGATGCGCGCGCTCATCACCAGCGACCACAGCGAGTCGGGGGCCGGGCTGTTCCACTCCAGCGACTCGCGCTGCTGCTCGGCGGCGCGCCGCACCCGGCGCCGCACCTGGCTGAGGTAGCGGAAGTAGTCGCGGCGGGCGCCGTTCAGCTTGAACTTGCGCTCGCCGGAGCCGCGGCTCAGCTGCCCGATCATCATGCCGCCCATGGCCAGCGCCATGCCGCCGCTGCTGATCATCATCATCGGCGACTTGGTGCCGCCGCCGACGAACATCAGGCCCATCATCACCGGCATGACGGCCATCGGGAGGTAGGTGAGCACCGCCTGCATGCCGCCGCTCTGCATCTCCGGGATCTCCGGAGGCGACTCGAGGAGCAGCTCGCCCTTCGGGGCAGGGGGCGGTTTCCGGCGCTCCTTGCGCTTGACGAGTTCCGTGCTCACCTGGGGGTTCCCTCCGCGGGCCTACGCGTCCCGAGGGCGGCCGGACGACGACGGGGAGCACGACCGACCCGCGGGTTGGTGGAGTTTGGTGTTGATTTAGCGTAATCGGACGTCACATCCTAAGCTGCGCGTCGATCGGATCCAGCCCGCGATCTGACCTGGAGGACGGGAGCTCCCGTGAATTCCCCCGCCACAACCGAACTGTGCAGGGTCACCATCGTCGCGCCGCGGCGGCGCGTCGACGTGTCCCTGCCCGCCGACGTGCCGCTCGCGCACATGCTGCCGACCCTCCTCCGGGCCGCCGGGGAGAACATGGCCGATGCCGGTCTCGCGCACTCCGGGTGGGTGCTGCAGCGGCTGGACGGCAACCCCTTCGACCCGGCGCAGACGACGAGCGCGCTCGGCGTCCGGGACGGCGAGATCCTCTACTTCCGGCCGCGGATGGCGCAGCTGCCGGAGATGTCGTTCGACGACGTCGCCGACGTCATCGCGACCGGCATCCGGGAGCGCTCGGACCGCTGGCGGCCGACGACGACCCGCTCGTTCGGGCTCGGCGCGGCCGGGGTCGCGCTGGCCGTCGGCGCGGTCGTCATCGCGCTGTCCGGCCCGCCGTGGATCATCCCGGCGGCCGCCGCCGGCCTCATCGCGCTGCTGACCCTCGTCGTCGCGATCGCGCTGTCGCGGGCGCTCGCCGACTCCGGCGCCGGAGTCGTCCTCGGCTACGCCGCGCTGCCGTACGCGTTCCTCGCCGGCGCGCTCGCGCCCGCGCGCAAGGGCGCGGAGCTCGCCGACCTCGGCGCGCCGCACCTGCTCGCCGGGTTCGGGGTGGCCGCCCTCGCCGCGATCATCGCCGCGTTCGGCGTCGCGGACGGGCTGCCGGTGTTCCTCGGCGTCGCGTTCGCCGCGTTCGTCGGCGCGGTCGGCTCCGGCGTCGGGTTCGCGTTCGACGACCTTCCCGCCGCCGGGATCGCCGCCGTCGCCGCGGTGCTGGTGATGATGTTCATCGCGGCCGTCCCGTCGCTGTCGTTCAAGCTGGCGCGGGTGCCGCTGCCGCCCGTCCCGGCCAGCGCGGAGGAGCTGCGCAGCGACACCGAGACCGTCGACGGCCGGATGGTGCTCGCCCGGACCGCCGCCGCGGACCGCTTCTCCACCGGCCTCATCGCGTCCATCGCCCTCGTCGCCGCGGGCGCGATGCTGTTCCTGTTCGGCTCGGACGGCTGGGCCGGGCCCGCGACGAGCGCGGTGATGTCGGTGTCGCTGCTGCTGCGCGCCCGCGTCTTCCGCGGCGTGTCGCAGCGCGCCTGGATGCTGGTCGTCGGGCTGTTCGGCCTGGTGCTGACCGTGATCGGGGTCGCGGTGCACGGCAGCCAGCTCGTCGCGCTCGCCGCCGCCCTCGTCCCGCTGCTGATCCTCGTCGGCGTCGTGGTCGGGGTGACGATGTGGCTGCCGACGCACAAGCCGACCCCGTTCTGGGGACGCTGGGGCGACATCCTCGACGTCCTGGTGATGATCTCGCTGATCCCGCTGGCGCTCGCGGTGCTGGACGTCTACTCCCGCGTCCGCGGGCTGGCCGGGTGAGGCGCTGATGCAGAGCCGGCGGGATCTCTACCAGGCGCACCGGCTGATGACGCAGCGCGTCGGGCTCGCGCTGCTGCAGGGCGAGCCCGACGTCGCCGAGTCGCCGATGCGGCGGCTGTCGGCGGCCGCGTTCGGCGGCGTGATGGTCGGGCTGCTGGTCGTCGCGGTGTTCGGCATCTGGGGCGTGCTGTCGCCGGGCGGCGCGAAGGGGCTGGACCAGCCGGGCGTCCTCATCATCGAGAAGGAGACCGGCACCAAGTACATCTACGACGCCAACACCAAGAAGATGTTCCCGGTCGCGAACTACGCCTCCGCGATGCTGGCGCTGGACTCCGACAACGTCTCCCGCCGGACGGTGTCGCGCAAGTCGCTGGACGGGTTCGAGCGCGGCGCGATGATCGGCATCCAGGGCGCGCCGGACTCGCTGCCGGGCAGCGACCAGCTCATCCGCGGCCCGTGGTCGGTGTGCGTGCGCGAGACGCAGGCCGCGAACGGCGTGCCGCAGCAGCTCACCGCCCTCGCCGCCGGCCGCGACGTCGGCGGCCGCGGGCTCGGCGACGGCGAGGCGCTGGTGGTGCAGTCCGGCGGCGTCGGGTGGGTCATCTGGAAGGACCACCGGATGCAGCTGTCGCTGCCGCCGAACCAGGTGTCGGTCCTGACGAACGGCCCCGAGGCCGCCCAGGTCCCGCCGAAGTGGCTGAACGCCATCCCGTCCGCCGGCGGGTTCGGCGCCCCGAACGTCCCCGGGCGCGGCACGACGGTGTCCGGGCCGGGCGGCGGGCAGGCCAGGGTCGGGCAGGTGTTCCGGGCGCAGACCGGCGCGAGCGGGCAGACGCTCTGGTACGTGATGCTCCAGGACGGGCTGTCGCAGATCAACGCGACGCAGGCGCAGCTGCTGCTGCTGGACCCGAACGAGAGCCAGGCCTACCCGGGCGCGAGCGTCCGGCCGGTCGACACCGACGTGTCGTCCGCGCAGCAGATCACGTCGAAGACGCGGCTGCTGGACCAGAACCTGCCGCCGACGCTGCCGAAGTTCGTCAGCTGGGACCCGTCGACGCCGCTGTGCTCGGTGTTCCCGGTCGGGTCGTCGACGTCGCACCTGACGGTCGGCGGGTCGCTGCCCGCGCCGTCCGCCGGGGTGCTCGGGTCCGGCTCCGCCGGCGGGTCCAGCACCGTCGACCAGATGGTGCTGCCGCCGGGCGGCGCCGCGCTGATGAGCCTGGTGCCGGGCGGCGGCGACTCGTCCACCACCACGGAGGGCTCGGGGTCGCTGTCGCTCGTCAACGACCAGGGCATCCGGTTCGCGCTGCCGTCGGCGGACGTCGCGAAGAAGCTCGGCTATGACGCGAAGAAGGCCGCCCCGGTACCGTCGAGCGTGGTGCATCTCATCCCGCAGGGCCCCGCACTGGACCCGACACAGGCCCGAAAGCCCATTCCGACCGCCGGAGGCTGACGAAGGGACCGTCCGAAATCGGTGTGATGTAGATCACGTGAATATTCCCATCCCGCCATGAACCACTAGATCATCATTCACGTCGACATAGGCGGGACATACGACCTATGATCGCTGACATTTCGTGCCTCAGGAGTGCTCCCCGGGCAGGCCGCGCGCCGGCTCCTTGCGGCTCCCGCGGCGCGGCGCCACAGACTCGCAAACGGAGGTGACACTGTGGGTGGACAGTCCGCAGTCGACAGAAACGCAATGCAGCAGGCGGCGACGCGGATCGAGGACTCCGCGAACATCGTCAAGGGCCTGCAGAGCCAGCTCGAGAGCCACAAGTCGTCGCTGATGTCCGGCTGGGCCGGCAACGCCGCGGTGTCGTTCGACCGGGTCTTCAACGAGTTCCAGACCGAGATGAACAAGGTGCGCACCGCCCTCGACGGCATGCACCAGAAGCTGACCCACACGAAGATCACGTACGAGTCGACCGAGCAGGAGCAGACCGACGCGGTCAACAAGATCAACCAGCTGCTCAACGGCGGCACCTGATCGCCCCTCCCACCCGCCGACCCCCTGAACGCGAAGGACTCGTGACGTGAGCGACAGTTACACCAAGGCAAACTTCGGCACCATGCAGCAGGCGCAGGCCGACTTCTCGCTGGCCTACCGCGCCCTGACCGACGAGCTCCACGACCTGGAGTCGCAGCTCGAGCGCCACCTCTCCCAGTGGGAGGGCGACGCCCAGGGCGCCTACTGGGAGGCCAAGCGCACGTGGGACGCCGCCGCCGCCCACATGGGCCAGGTCCTCAACCAGCTCGGTGTCGTCATCGGCGAGGCGCACAGCAACTACAGCGCCGCGGAGCGCCGCAACCAGGGCATCTGGGGCTGAACGACCGCTGGACCGCCTACGTCGTGCCGCCCCGCCCGGGCCGCACGGCGTAGGCGCGCCAGGGGGGTCCGGAGGCCATTCGCCAGGAGGATGAGCTATGAGCAAGTACACCCTGCCGCCTGACGTGCTGTCGAAGATCGACTACACCTATACGACCGGGGCGGGCGAATACACCCAGGTCCAGACGCAGCACGGGCTGACCCAGCAAGAGTGGAACGACCTTCCCGAGTACGAGCAGCGGCAGCTCTACTACCAGTACAGCCCGGACGCCGGCAAGCCCACGGACCCCTCCAACGCGCTCCCGCCCGGCTCCCCCCTCGACGACAAGAAGTGGGACATCGAGGCCGGCAAGGGCTACGAGGTCGACCCCAAGGAACTGCGCGACCTGGCCAGCAAGATGCACAGCGAGTTCACCGGCTGGCAGCAGCGGCTCGGCAAGGTCCAGAAGATCGCCATCTCGACCGGCAACCTCGGCAACACGCCGGACAGCCAGAAGTTCGTGGACCTCGCCAGCCAGAGCCGCGACGGCTTCGGCCAGTACATCCAGGACATCACCAAGGCCTACAACGGTGTGATCGAGAAGCTGAAGGCGACCGCGGACGGCTACGAGAACGCGCACCACACGACGCAGAAGCAGGTCAACAGCGTGAATCCCGGCGGCGGTCCCAACCTGACCTGAGTCGGATCGGGAAGGAAGGAGGAGAGATGGGCAACAACTTCTACGTCATCCGCGGGAACAACTCCTTCGGCGCCATTCCCGACGTCTCGGGGATGAGCATGGACGACGTCAAGAAGCAGCTGTCGAGCATCAACTCGCAGCCGGTCAAGGACGCCGCGACGGCGTACTCCGACGCCGCCGACGCGCTCGCCGAGATGACCACGGCGCTGCGCGGATACGCCGAGACGCTGGTCAAGCACTGGAAGGGCGACGACGCGAAGAAGGCGCTCGACCAGCTCCAGCAGATCCACACCACCGCGACGAACCTGTCGAAGAGCAGCCGCGGCAACGCCACCACCTACAACTGGTACGGCACCAAGATCCTCGACTGGTACAAGCAGGCGGGCTCCGACGCCGGTGACGGCCTGATCCACACCAGCAGCGACGACCATCACGCGCAGGACCTGCTCAAGCGCTTCCTCACGCGGACGAGCCAGGCCTACGACGCCCACCCGAGCGAGATCACCCAGGACCTCCCCGAGGACGGCAAGGGCGGTCTCGGAGACGACCCGAAGACGCCCGGCGGCCCTGGGGCCGGTGGCGGCTACGGTGGCGGCGGTGGCGGCGGCCTTCCGGGCGGCGGCGCGGGCGGCGGTGGCGGCGGCTTCGGCAGCGACCCCGGCGGCCTCGGCAAGTACGGCTCTGGCGGCTCCGGCGGGTCCAGCCCGTTCGCGCCCGCGGCCAACAGCGGTCCGCACCTTCCGGGCGGCGGCTCCGGCAGCGGCGGCTTCGGCAGCGACCCCGGCGGTCTCGGTGGAAGCCACGGCGGCGGGGGCAGCCTCGGCGGAGGCGGCCTCGGCAGCGACCTGTCCAGCTTCCCCGGCGGCGGTGGCGGCGGAGGTCTTCCGTCCACCGGCCTCGGTGGGGGCGGCGGTGGCGGCTTCGGCGCCGACCCGGGCGGCCTCGGTGGCGGCGCGGGAGCCGGTGGCGGCCTCGGCGGCTTCGGCGCGACTCCGGGCGGTCTCGGCGCCGCCGGCGGTGGCCTCGGTGCCGGCGGAGCGGCCGGTGCGGCCGGACGCGCCGGCGCCGGACGCATGGGCGGCATGCCCATGGGCCACGGCGGCCACGGCAACGGCAAGGAAGAGGAGCGCGAGCGCACCACCTGGCTGTCCGAGGACGACGACATCTGGGGCGCCGACGACGACACCGCACCTCCGGTGATCGGCTGATCGCCGCGGTACCGACGACATGAACAGGGCGGACGGGGGCCTGACCTCCGTCCGCCCTTTCTGCATTTGGATGGGAAACGACACATGCGACGGCTGATCCAAACGGCGACGGCCGCAGCGGCGGCGGCGGGCCTGGCCCTTGGCCCGGTGACCGTGGCCAACGCCGCTCCTGTGAGCCCGGATCAATGGTGGTTCGGCTCCTGGGCGATCCAGAAGGACGTCTGGCCGCAGACCAAGGGCGGTGGCGTGACGGTCGCCGTCGTCGACACCGGGGTCAACGCTTCCCTCCCCGACATGAAGCCCGCGGTCCTCCCCGGCGTCAACCTTCAGGACGGGAGCGGCGACGGCCGGCAGGACCTGGACAAGAACGAGGGGCACGGCACGGCCATGGCCAGCCTGATCGCCTCTCGCGGCACCAGTTCGGGCTTCTACGGCATCGCGCCGGAAGCGAAGATCTTGCCGATCTATGCGCCGAACGTGTCGCCGACCACCGTTTCCAAGGCCATTCGCTATGGGGTCGACCACGGAGCCAAGGTCATCAACTTCTCCGAGGGAGCCTCTGGATCCGGGCAGTACAACTGCCCGGACGACGTCATCCAGGCTCTCAAGTACGCGGACACCAAGAACGTGGTCGTCGTGGCGTCCGCAGGCAACGAGGGCGACTTCGCCAACAGCCCCGACTATCCGGGTTCCTGCCCCGGGGTGCTCGCCGTCGGCGCGCTCACCAGGCAGGGGCAGCCGTGGGAGCACACACAGCGCCAGGATTACGTCACGGTCAGCGCTCCGGGCGCCGACGTCGGCGGCATCGGAAAGAGCGGGCACGTCTACACCACCGGTGCGGGCACCAGCCAGGCGTCCGCGCTGACCTCGGGCGCCGCGGCGCTCATTCGCAGCAAGTACCCGCAGATGAAGGCGCGCCGGGTCGTCCAGCTCCTGACCAACACGGCGAAGGACTTCGGGAAGCCGGGCAAGGACGATGAGCTCGGTTACGGCGTCATCAGCATTCCGCGGGCGCTGAAGAACGATGTTCCGCAGAACGCTCCGAATCCCGTGTACGCGCGGCTCGACAAGGCCGTCGTCAAGGGCTCTACCGGCGGCGGTGGCAACCAGGGCGCTCCTGCGACGAAGAACGACAGCAGCGATTCTGGCGGGTCGAACGGGCCGCTGATCATCGGCGGGATCGTGGTCGTCGTCGTGCTGGTCGGCGCCGGGCTCTTCATCGTGATGCGGCGCCGGAAGTCGAGCGGCGCGGGTGGCGGCCCGTACGCGTCGGGGCCTTTCCCGAACGGGCCTCAGCCGATGGGGCAGCCGGGGACGCCGCCGTCCTTCGGTGGCCACACCGGTGGACAGCCGCTGCCTCCGCAGGGCGGTGGGCAGCAGTTCCAGGGGCCGCCGCAGGGGCAGCCGAACCCGAATCTGGCGCCGCCTCAGAGCGGACCGAACATGGCGCCTCCCGCGCCGCAGGGACCGCCCAACCCGAACCTGGCGCCGCCTCCCGAGTGATCGTTTCGGACCCGGGCCGGTTGGTGGCCGGCCCGGGTCAGCGGCGCACGCAGGTCTTGCAGGACGACAACGCCGTGGTGACGTCGCGGGCGACGGCTTGGGCGGCCTCGCGCGTCACCGATTCGTCCAGCGGGACGGCCTTCTTCTGAACCGCGACGCCGTCGTGGTCGAGCGGGTAGGTGGCGCCGTCGAAGTCGACGGTGATGACGGCGTTCTCCGTCCGGACGACCATTCTCGTGGTGCCGTTGCGTCCGAGCGCGGTCGTCGTCACGCTGTGATGCAGGAAGGCCTCGTCGCCGACCCCGCGCGTCAGGATCGGCGCCTCGTTGTGGATCGATCCGACGCTGTCGGTGACCGTTCCCTGCTTCGATGTCCGCCAGGCCGATTGGTATTCGGATTCCGCATCGGCGAGCCCAGAGGTACCCACGAACAACCGCATCGCGACGCGCAGATGCCGCGAAATCAGCGTCTTGCCCTTCTGGGCGCTGAGCGGCTCGCGCCAATCGCAGGCCGCGTACTGCTGGTCGCCGGAAACCCCGCCGGTGTCCGGCGTCGGCTTCTCCGCCGTCGGCATGTACTTGGACACGACGGCCGCGGACGGCGACTGGCACGCCACCGGCAACGCTGAGAAGTGAATCCGAGGCGCGGGCTTCTCATCCGACCCGGACGTGCCCCAGACCACCGCTCCACCGACCACGACGACCGCCGCAGCCGCCCCAGCGATCGCCGCTCGCGGCCGAGCCTTCAGCCACCCGAGGGCAGACCCCCGCGCCGTCCCCTCAGGGCCTGAGAGAGGCTCTGAGCCCTCCGCAGCCGGCTCCGGCGCGACGACCTCCGACGCGGCCTCGCCACCGCCATCGGCCTCGTAAGCCTCCCGGTACGACCCGTCCAACTCCTGATCAGGAGCAACGAACTCCGGCCGCGAACCCTCAGCCAACCCCCAAGCCCCCAAACCACAACGACCGTCCGATACGCCGCGAGATTAACACCGAAGCCAAGGCGCTCTCCCACGTCCCGAAATCGAAGAGGCTCCCCGAGCCACTCCGCCCAGGTCGCACCGCATCGCCTCGACGCGGCGACGGAACGGCACGCTCCGCCCGCTCTCCTGACTATGGCTTGACTCGTCATGCGCCCCACGGAAAGATCCCGCCGAATCTCAGCGGGCCGTCTCCCGTCCGCTGAAACCGGCCACAGAGAGGGTGCTGATGCCGGCACAGCCTCGCAAAGCAGCAGTGCTGTTCCTGGCCTGTGCGCTCGTATCCAGCTGCGACTCCACGAATTCACCGCCCGCGACCCCGTCCGTCGCCCCGATCACCTCCACAGGCCCTACGCCGGGCCACTGGCACACCGCATGGACAAGAACCCTCGCCCTCGCTCCAGAAGCGGGCGAAATCAGAGACCTGACCCTGGTCGCAGGAGTCTTGGTAACGGCCTCGCCCCAAGACGTCGAGGCTCTCAACGCCCGCACTGGCGCGACCGTATGGCGCAGCGTCTCCATTGACCGTTCAGGAGTCGCGGCCTTCGCGGTTAGCGGGCAGCAGGTGGTCATCGCCACCCGCAACGGGCGCTGGTTCAGCGTTCACGCACCAACCGGCCGGGTCACCTGGCGATCGCCATCGCCATCCGGCGCCTTGATCCCGTACTCCGACGAACTTCAAGCATTGGCCACGTCCGCGACCATCCCCGTGGTCTCGATCGCCACCAACACCGTCCGCGGCATCGACGGCCAGACCGGACGCACCAAGTGGAACATCGGCCGCCCACAACTCTACGGCTGCACACCGGACACGTCCCGATTGACCCAGCCCAACAGCGTTGAGACGAAGCGATACGTCAGCAAGAACTGGCTCGCAGTCCCCGTAACATGCGGCACACAAGAGGCCGTCGTCGCCGTCAACGCCGCCACAGGCCAACCCACATGGCGCCATAGCACGCTAGCGCCGGATGACGCTCCCGGCCCATCCGCAAACGACAGGTTCGTAGGCATCAACGACGACGGCTACGGCCTATTCGAACGAACATCTAAAAAGGGCCTGCACAACCTGACCAGCCAAGGTTCCTCGGGCCAACCAAGAACGGTGCTGAACAACGCTCAATCCCATGACATCTGGGGCCCTCTATCGCCGCTGGTGACAGCAGGCAGCACCATGATATTCCCTTTCGTGCGCCAAGGTAAGCACTATTTCGCAATCATGACCACCAGCGGAGCTAACCCCTCAACCGTGAACCTCTCCGACCGGGTACGTGAGGCAACCTTCGACGGCGTCCGCACATACGGAGTACAACAGGATGGCTCGATCAAGGTAGTGACGGTCGGCCAACCCAAGACGGTCGACATAAAGCCTCCACTGAAGGTAAAACCCTTCTGGATCGCCGCCGGAAACAACACCCTCTTCATCGCCACTTCCGACCACCCGCCGACAAAGAGCCAGGTCACGATAACAGCGATCGGCAACTAGCGTCCTCGCGGTAAGCCGGGGCGATTTGCACGGGCATGGCCGAAATGTCCGACGATGACGGGCCTGGTGCAGGCCGCGCTGGGACGGGCTCTCGGCGCAGGTGGCCATGGCGCGAGGCGTCGCCCGAACGGCTAAGACGGAGGTGGTGACCTCGATCCGGCCGGGATTGTTGACTGAGGCTTGACTTGTCTTGCCATGAGCGGAAAGATTCCGCCGGATCCCGGCGGCGCGGTCTCCCACTGGTTGGAGGCGGACGTGCGGTGGACCGGACTGAAGCCTGCCTGGTGTCGCCGGAGATTCGCCGTAGTGCGAGATCCAGCCAAGTGGAATCGTGAGCCGGCGGCGTCATCGTCTCCGGCTCAAAACTGCAGAGGAACAGGCATGACAGCCCCCATGGTGACCGCCGACGGGATCGAGTTCCGGGTCCATCGCGGCGAACTGGCCGACATCGCACGTAAGGCGGACGCGATCGGCAAGCGCATCGCCGAGTTGTCGAAGGTGATCGAGGGGCCGTCGCGGGAGGCGGTCACCGGCCATGGCGGGTGGGAGTCGGGCTCCGCGTTGTCGCAATGCGCGACGGCATGGACCGGCAACATCGGCAAGCTGGGCGGCCAGACCACCGATGTGGGCAGCAAGCTGCACACGTCCGTGCAGCATTATCACGAGGCGGAGCAGCGCGTTATTCACCACGTCCGGCAGGTCGGGGGGCAGTGACGCGCCATGGTGAGCTTCGACCAGCTACGTAAGGCCAAGCCGGAACTCTTCAGCGAGACGGCCAAGTCGTGGAGCAACTGCGCGGCGAAACTCGATGACGAGGCCGGGCACCTGACCTCCCAGGTCTTCCGGCCGATGCAGCGCCCTGACGTGTGGGCCGGGCCTGCGGCACAGGCCGCGGCCAAGCACTGCGGAAACGTCGAGCAGGCCACAACGGACGCCGTCGATGAGATGCGCCAGGTGGCCGGGGTCCTGCGTACCCTCTCGGAGGAGATCACGGCCGCCCAACGGGAGCTGCACAGCGCGCTCGATGCCGCCCGTCGCAGCAATGTGACGGTCTCCAGCGACGGCTCCAAGGTCACTGCCCCGAAGATCCCCGTGCCGGCGGGCCAGTCCGACCTCGCGGCGCAGCGCCAGAAGGAAATGCAGGGCGTCGTAGAAAACATCGCGAAGCTGATCAAGGATGCGGTCGATCGCGCGACCAAGGCGGACCAGGAGGCGGCTCAGCAGCTGCGCAAGTGGGGTGTCGCCATGCCGGACGCCGACACCCAGGCGGCGAACGACGCCAAGCTAGCGGCCCAGGCCAAGCGCGCGGCAGAGCTGGCGAAGAAGGCTCCGATCCTGAGCAAGGCCGAGCTCAAGGAACTGGACGACCTGCTCAAGCAGAACTCGGGCAACCCCTTGTTCGCCACGGCGTTCCTCAACGATCTCGGTCCGCAGGGTGCGCTCCGATTCGGCGGGGTCCTCTCGACGATGGACCCATACGGCGGCGACAAGCAACGTACCGCGCTGCTGGGCGACCTCCAGCGCCAGATGGGGACGGCGCTGGCGGCCGGAACGGACCCGGCCAACCATCAGCACGTCCCGGACGCCTGGGTGAAGCAACTCGAAGCCGCCGGCAAGCAGAAGATGGACATCGGCCTGCGCGATTACCAGCCATACGGCTACCAGATCCTCGGAAACCTCATGCGCAGCGGCCACTACTCGACATCCTTCCTCAAGGACGTCGGTGGGGACTTGTACGGCTTCGAAAAGAGCCATCCCGGGATCTGGCAGCAGAACAGCCCGACCGGGTTGAACGGCCACCTGCATCTCAACATCAGCGACGGCAACGGCGCGGGCAACGACCCGATGTACGGGCTCATGCGCGCCATGGCCGACAACCCCGAGGCGTCCAGGCAGTTCTTCGCCGACCACGGCAAGATCGACTACTTCCTCACCCAGCGCCGGTGGCCCCTCGACTTCAGCGAACCGGCGATGCCGAAGAACTACCAGCCGCCGGCGATGGGCATGTTCGGCGGCGCGCTGGAGTCCGCGACCGCCAACGCCGCCACGGATCCGGCCTCCGCCGAGATCGCCCGCCACACCATCGAGACCATCGGCAGGCCGACCGACTACGGCGGGCTCAACGGCCATATCCCCGACGGCCTGCGCGGGCATATATCAAACGTCATCGCCAACGACATCAACGACGTCCACGACAAGTTCCTCGGTCAGAATCTCGACGGTAACACCGACAACTATCGTCGTGTCCTCACGGATCTGGCCAAGGATCCGAACGACTACGCGGTCGTCTATACCGCGGAGCAGTTGCACGCGCACCAGCTCATGCACGGGCATCACCCGGCCGGTGACCTCGACGCGGCCGCTCGAGTTCTGGGGACACTGGACCACGGGGAGAACGAAGCGATCCGCGCCGATGCCACCAAGTCGGACGCACAGTACAACCAGGCTCTGGGGCGGTATCAGAAGGTCACGAACCTCGTGGTCGGCAACGTCGCCGGTCGGATTCCGGTTCCAGGCGTCGGGGAACTGCTGTCGGGAGGAGTGAACGAGGCGTTCAAGTCGGCTCAACACAACACCTCGGAAGCCGCATCCGCGCAGTCGGCGATGAACACCGGAAAGACCGAGGACTACGTCAACTTCCTCGCGCGCGAAGCCGCCAAGTACGGTCACGGTGATATGGCCCATTTGAACGAGCGGGCGCAGCTCGAATTCTCTCAGGCGCGCGATCACGCCGGCGGCGTGACGATCCAGGGATCCGGAGGATGACGAGTGCGGCCCAGGATTCTCCGCCGGCGGACGGGCGTGATCGTCACTGTTGGGATCCTTCTGGCGGTCGCCGTGGTGGGGTGGTGGCTGGTGGACCGCGCCGGAAGGGTAACGGATTCGTGCTCCCTCGTCCCCGCCAAGGATGCCCAGCTCTTGGTGCCTGACCCCGCCAATAAGGGCCGGTCGCTCGGCAAGGACACCGCTGTGTGTTCTTGGACGCATGGCCACGAAGACCTGATGGTCAAGGTTCAAAGGTTCTCCGACAAGGGGAACGTCGACGGGGAGCGGCGCGCCGACCGCGCCGTCGCCGACTACATGACGCCGAAGGCCTTCGTTCGCACCCCGCAGGCGAAGATCGGCAAGGTGGATGAAATATGGGAGTGGTATTACGGTAGTTACTGGTACATGCACATTGCGCTTCGCTATGACAATGTCATTGTATGGATCAATTATGTCCCGGTCGACTCCGTCAAAGTATGTCCTTCGACCTGCCCGGAACTTCATGAAGCGGACTTCCGGCGGCTCGCCCAGGACGTAATGCGCAAATACCATGCGTAGTTGATCAGCGGCGAATTAAACGGCTTCTGCTTGTGCCGTTGCGGCGGTAGAGCGGTCGGCGGACGGTGTGCAGCCGTGTGGAGGCTCTGGGCACGCGGGTGGTTGTGGGCGCAGGGGGGCGGCTTGGGGGAGGGGGCTGGATGCTCGGGCGGGAGCGGATATGTTCGGGGCGGTTGGTGGGTTTGCCGGGAGGTGTGGATCGTGACTCAGGCCGGGTGGTACGCGGACCCCTACGGCGGGGGAGGGCACCGCTGGTGGGACGGGACGCAGTGGACCGAGCACGTCAATGCGACGCCCGCTCAGCCTCAGCAGGCCATGCCTCAGCAGGTCGCGCCTCAGCAGGCCATGCCTCAGCAGGGCCCGCCTCAGCAGGGCGCGCCTCAGCAGGGCTCGCAGGGGGCGCCTCAGCAGGCTGCTGGGTTGCATAAGACTCGGTACGGGGTCGAGTTGCATGCGGACTCGCATGCGATCACCTGGGACGGGACGACGATCGAGCTGGCGAAGGCGGAGTTCGTCGGGTACACGGCGGTGCAGACGAGGATGCGGGGGCCGTTGAACATCGGCAGCGTCCACACGTCGACGGACTACCACTTCGAGATCGGGTTCTTCCCCGTCAACGAGGCGCCCGGCATCGCGTTCGAGGAGACGGGGCTGCGGGCGAACACGCCGCCGTCGGACTGGCAGTTCCTCGTCGACCTGTCCAGGACGTACGTGGAGCCGCGGCTGCTGCGGCAGTTCCTCGCCGCGGTGGAGGCGGGGCAGACGGTGGACGTCGGCAAGGTGCGGATCAACCGGAACGGGTTCGTCGGCGGGAACGTGTCGCGGGGCTGGGACGGCATCGAGGGCGTCACGTTCGACAAGGGCTGGTACTTCGTCCACGCGCGGGGCGCGGCCAAGCCGATCCTGCGGGTGCCGCAGCAGAACCAGAACGTGATGCTCCTGCCGCGGATCTTCGACGCCCTGAAGCGCTGACGCGGGTCAGGTGCGGGGGTGGAGCCAGGCCGGGGTGTTGTCGGGTGTGCGGGGGAACAGGTCGAGGTCCTCGGCGTAGGCGGACGGCTCCGGGCGGGTCTTCCAGCGCGGTTCGGTGTCGCGGGTGTATTCGACCTGGTAGGAGAACGGGAAGGTCAGCAGGAAGCGGGCGGTGAACCAGGTGCCGAGGCCGTCGGCGTACATGCCGCGGCGGAGGCGGCCGAACAGGGCGTCGGCGGCGGGCGGCGGCGTCCACAGGCGGGGCATGTGGGTGTTGCACATGAGGAGCTGCGAGACGGTCTCGGCGTGGGAGCCGAGGGCGTTGTGGTAGACGTCGGCCTGCTGCCAGCCGGCGGGGAGCGCGTCGACGAGCAGTGAGGTGACGTCCTCGAGGAGGTCCTTCTGCTCGACGGGGCCGAGGGGCTGGACGGGCTCGGGCGGCAGTTCCGGGCGGCCCGTGCGGGCGCGCAGCCAGCCGGGGATGTTCTCCTCGGCGCGGGGGAACGCGGCGAGGTCCTGCGCGTAGGCGTCGTCCGGGATCTCGGGTTCCCAGTGCGGGTCGTAGTCGTTGTTGAAGCTCGTGTAGTAGGAGCCGGGCGGGTCGAGCATGACGCGCATGCTCAGCCAGGTGCCGCGGTCCTGCCGGTACATGATGGAGCGGAGCTCGGCGGCCATGTCGAGGATGTCGCGGGGCATCTCGGTGGGGCGGGTGGTGCCGTCGTCCATCGCGACGGTCAGCGCGGCGTCCGACACCGCGACCGTCATCATGATCCGCAGGTCGACGCGGCGCCAGCCGGAGGGGGCGGCCTGCGCCAGCAGCACCGCGATGCCGCGGGTGAGCTCCTGGTAGCGGGCCTGGTCGTAGGGGAGGGGGCCGCGGCCGGGGGCCGGACCGGCGGGCTGGGTCATGGCTGCTCCTCTGGCCGGTGGACGGTGGGGCCGGGCTCGCCGCCGGGCCCGGTGATCTCGACGAGGTGGCCGGACGCGACGAGGTCGGCGATCGGGTGGACCAGGTTATAGCCCATCCCGGTCTCCTCCGGGGGCGTGCTGGAGCCGATCGGGCCGACCTCGAACAGGACGGGGTAGGCGCGGAGCGGCTTCTGGACGCGGTACACCCGGTAGGTGAGCCCGTGCAGGTTGTTGTGGCCGCGGCGCAGCCAGGGCGTGCCGATCTCGAAGACGAACCGGTCGGCGGGGTCGTGGTAGGTGTCGACCTCCTTGCCCGCCGGGAGGGTCTCGCTCGGCGGCTCGGGGGCCGGCGCTGAGGGTTCCGGTTCGGCGGCGGGGGCCGGGTGCGGGAGGCCGGTCGCGGCGAGCAGGCCGCAGATCTCGTGGACGGAGGCGTACGGGCCGTGCTCGGGGGCCGGGCCGGGGAAGCAGACGAAGTAGCCGCCGGGCCGGTTGGCCATCCCCTCCAGGGCGACGTACGGGCCGGGTGCGGAGGGGCGGGGCGAGGAGTAGGTGCGGGTGACCGGCGAGCCGGTGTCCGCCGCGAGGTTCCACGCGTCCTGCTTCTTGCGCGGGGAGCGCTGCCTGGTGATGATCCCGGCGGCGTGCAGGACCTGGCTGTTGATCTCCAGGTCCGCGCCCGCCATGACGCCGGCCATCGCGTGGACGGTGGCGGCGCGCGGGTCGTCGAAGGGCCGGACGGACGCGTCGGGCCCGATGGCGAGCCACGCGCCGCCGGTGCGGGCGATCGTCCAGCAGCCGTCGGCGACGGTCCCGACGCGGAGGCGGTCGACGCCCGGGACGTAGGCGGCGAGCTTCTCGCGGGCCCGCGCGAACAGGGATTCCAGGCCGGGCGGCAGCTGCCGGGTCAGGTCGTCCTCGTCCTGCGGGGCCGCGCGGAGAGCGTCCGGATCGAACGCCTCTCCGGCGGCGTGCAGGGCGTTGAGGTGGCCCAGCCAGCCGGGGACGTACGCGTCGGGACGGGGGAACCGGGCGAGTTCGGCGGCGGCGTCGGCCGGGGCGATCTCGTCCGTCCAGGCGAACTCGTCGGGCTGGTCGGCCTCGACCCCCCATTCCGGCCCGTCCGGACGGTTCCAGATGGTGTACGTGAGGGACAGCCAGGCGCCGTAGTCGGGGTGGTAGGTCATCTCCCGGTGGCGGCGCAGCAGCGCGGGGATCGCGGTGCCCGGGACGAGCCGCGCGGCGCGGGCGACGGCGCCGGGCGCGGAGCCGTCCTCGTGGCCGGTGAGCCCGATCACCTCGTGGCCGCCGACGGCGCGGTAGGCGAGCCGGGCGTCGCGCCAGCCGCCGCCGAGCAGCCGGACGACCTCGTCGATCAGGCCTTGGAGGTGGGCCTTCTCGTCCTCCGGGGTCATGGTGCGGTCTCCTCGCGCGGTCCGGTGGCCTCGGCCAGGCGGCCGTCCCTCAGGAGGTCGGCCACGGAGTCGACGAGGTAGAAGCCGCGGCCGGTGCCGGTCGTCCGCCCGCGGGCGACGATCGTGTGCTCGAGCGGGAAGGCGGGGTGGACGCGCAGCGGCCGCCGGACCTCGTAGAAGCGGTGCTCGTACATCTCGGGCATGCCCTGGATGCCGCGCTTGTGGAACGGTGTGCCGGGCTCGTACAGGAACACCTGGTCGGTGGCGCCGTACCCGTCGAGGACGGTGCCCTCCGGGAGCGTCCCGGCGGGCTCGCCGGGGTCACCGGGGAGCTGGTCGCGGGCGGCCAGCTCGAACACCCGGTGGACGGTCACGAACCCGCCGCGTTCCGGGGCGGGCTCGCGGCGCAGCGTGAAGTAGCCGCGCTCGCGGCCGAGCAGGCGCTCCAGCGGGACGCACGGCACCTCGGGACCCGGCCGGGGCGCGTCCTCCGACTCGGCCCGCAGCCGCTCGCCGGTCTCGGTGAGGTACCACGGGCCCCGGTCGGTGCGGTCGTCCGGCCCCGGGCGGATGATCCCCGCCATCTGGAAGATCTTCGGGTTGAGGCCGGTGCCCGCCTCGGTGAGCACGCCGCCGACCGCGTGCGCCACGGCGTCGCGGGCCGTCTCGTGCGTTGCCGCGGCGCGGGCCGTCTCGTGCGTTACGGCGGCGCGGGGCGTCTCGTAGGCCTCGCCGTCGCGGGCCGTCTCGTGGGCCTCGCTTGCGGCGGGACGGTCGCCGTCCGTGCGGACGGACCGCCAGCCCTCCTCGCCGCGCAGCACCGACCAGCAGCCGTCCTCCAGGCGCCCGACCCGGAAGCGGGCGGCGCCGTCCCGGGTCCAGTCGCCGAGGAGGCGGCGGGCCCGGTAGAACAGGATCGGGCTCTCGGGCGCGAGCGCGCCCGTCAGGTCGTGCTCGTCCTGCGGGAGGCCGGACGGGTCGCCGGTCATTCCGCGGGCCGGTTGATCGTCGCGACGGCCTCGGCGCGGGTCTGCTCGTCCACCTCCGGGACCCGGAAGTTCTCGGCGGACGCGTACCCGACCAGGCGCGGCTCCGGCGGGACGCCGTGCACCCGCAGGTAGTAGTGCACCGCGCCGGGCCAGATCCACGTCCCGTCGGTGTGGTACGTCAGCGGCACCTCGGCGGGACGCGCCGGATCGAGCCGGTCGGTGTCGTAGCCGCGCGCCGCCAGCACGATCGGCGCCTCCCGCAGGTAGCGCAGCAGCGCGTCCCGCTCGTGCTCCGGGACGGGCGGCCGGTCGTAGCGGGGGGTGCCGTCGGCGCCGACCTCGTCGAAGACCCGCGCGACCCGCAGCGCGGCGGGCACCGGCGGCGGCGTCCCCGCCAGGCCGCGCCCGCTCAGGTACTCCTCGAACATCGGATGCGTCCGCTTGCCGATCGAGCGGATCAGCGCCCGCTCCTCCGCGCTCAGCGGGCGGCGCTCCTGCTCGGCGGTCTTCTCCAGGGCGACCATGGTCTCGTACAGGGCCTTCACCGCGCCCTCGCCGAGCCCGTTGCGCGCCCGGAAGAGCTCCACCGCCGGCACGAAGTCCTCGAACGGCAGCTCCTCGATGTCGGCGTCGCGGTTGAAGTTGATCTCGCTGAAGTAGCGCATCTCCCGCACGAAGTCGCCCGCCCAGGGCGTGCAGGCCACGCAGTCCAGCCCGCCGCCCGGCGGCTCCACGAAGACGACCGGCCGCTCGTTATAGGTGAAGTAGCGCGGATGTGTCTTCCTCGCCGGGCTCATTGCAGTCGATCTCCGTTACGACGAACAAGGGGGTTCGGTCCGAGGATAGGGCGGCGTCGCCGCAGGCAGGGGCGGGTGGTCACTGCTCCGCCAGCCGCCGCAGGTCGGCCAGGCCCGAGGCCTGCTGCTCGGCCGCGTCCGCCGGGACGGTGCCGGACAGGTGGTCCTCCGGCAGCCCCCGGAACGCCCGGATCGCCTGCACGGCGTGGACGCCCGCCTCGAACGCGTCCGACAGCCGCGCCTTCCACAGCCCGGTCGCGATCTCCCCGGCCCGGCCCGCCGGGACGCGCCGCAGGTAGCCCGCCGCGTCGCCGGACACCGCCGCCCACACGTACCCGACGAGGTTCCCGCCCAGCACCACCGGCAGGTGCACGACCGGCCCCGCCGTCTCCTCCGGATACGCCGGCATCGGGGCGCTGACCAGCGGCCCCCACCCCTTCGACCGGTCCGCCGGCGTCCCGTCCGGGTACAGGCCGTCCTGGACGAGCGGGCCGGGCGAGCGCGGGGCGTCCGGGTTCAGCGACGCGCCGAGCTCGCTCAGGCTCTGCGCCCACTGCTCCTGCGCGTCCGCCGGGATCGCGCCGCCCTCCGGGTCCTCCGGGGCGCCGCGCCACCGGCGCACCGCGTCCTGCGCGGGCAGGCCCTCGCCGTAGGACTGGTCCAGCCGCCGGTTCCACAGCGACGATGCGTCCAGGCTGCGCTCGAAGAACGCCAGGTTGCGGATGAACCCGCACGCCTTGGTGTTGCTCTCGGCGGCCCACAGGTAGCCGAGGAGATCACCGCCTGCCATGACCGGCAGGTAGAGCACCCGCTGCCGGGTGGAGCGCTCGTAGCTCTCCGGCGGCGGGACCGGCTCCCCCGGCAGCGCCGGCGCGGGCGGCAGGTCCAGCGGGTCGTGCGCACCGCCCGGGGACGGCAGCGGCCGCGAAGGGTCGGGAGGCCAGGGCATGCCCGGGAACCCGCTGTTACCGCCCGGGTGAGGCGGGGTGCTCATGGCATCTGTCCCTTCCGAATCTGCATGGCCGTCCCGTTATCTGCGCGGCGTCCTGGTCACGCCGTGTCCCGTTGGCGCCGTGTCCGTTCGCGCCGCGTCCCCTGTGCGCGTCCCCTGCGCGGGGCGTCAGCGGGGCGGATGCGCGTCCGCCCAGATGTCGAACGTGGGCCGCTGCACCCAGCCGCCGTCCCTGGTCTGCGTCCAGGTGAATCCAGTATGGACGACGTTCGTGATGCGATATCGGGTGCCTCGGGGCAGGATCAGCTCCCGCTGGTCCGGATAGGCGCTGCGGGTGCCCATCCAGAGCCCGTGCGCGCCCTCCGGCAGCCGCATCCGCATCCGGAACTCGAACGGGTTCCCGTCCACCACCGTCGGGTTCACCCCGAGCGAGGTCGACATGTAGCCCGGCTCCGTCTGCGTCATACCGATCAGCATCCGCGGGTCCCGGTTCCCGAGCGGCGTGCCGTCCGGGGCGAGCAGGAACGACACGTCGTGCAGGCCGCGGACCGTCTCGACCGGCTCCAGCAGCGGCTGGTGCAGCGCCTGGTCCAGCTCGGCGATCCGCCGCCAGAACGCCTCCGGCGTCGGCTCCCCGCCGAGGTACTGGCTCAGCCGCTCGTGATCCTGGTGCTGCCGCCAGATCTCCTGCAGCCGCAGCTCGGGGCTCTCATGCGACAGGACGTACTGGACGATCTGCCGCTGGTAGTCCGTCAGGTCCGGACGGCGCCACATCGCGTTCAGCGCATGCGAGTCGACCGGCATGCGGCCGCCGTTCAGGTACGTCAGGTGCCGCGCGTAGTTCTCCTCCAGCCGCACCTGGTTCAGGTACCGGCCGACGTCCGCGCCGGGCCGCAGGTGCGGGTTCGGCATCGACTGCACCGTGTACCAGTGCACCGCCTGCTGGAGATGCGGCGGGAGCTGCTGGAACACGTGCCCGAGGCGCGTCTCCCCGTACAGCTCGCCGTCGTGGTCGCTGTCGAACCGGCGGACCGTGTCCGAGTCGACGTGCCCGATCTCCTGGTGGTGCGGCCCGCCGGGATGCGCGTGCTCGCCCGGCTGGTGCGCCGCGGGATGACCGGCGGCGGGGTTGTGGGCGCCGGGATGCACGCCCGGGTGGGTGCCCGGATGTGTTCCGGGATGTGTTCCGGGGTGTGCTCCGGCGGGGGTGCCGGGGTGTGCTCCGGGGTGGGTGCCGGGGGCCGCGCCCGGGTGCGTTCCTGGGCGCGCGGCCGGGCTGGTGCCGGGGTGCGCGCCCGGGTGCGCGGGCGGTGTCGTGCCGGGACGGGCGCCGGGCGCGGTGCCGGTGTGCGCGGCGGGACGCGCGTTCGGCGGGACGCCGGGACCCGCGGCCGGACGGCCGCCCGGAGCCGTCCCCGGATGGGCGGCGGGGCGTCCACCGGGGCCCGCGCCGGGGTTCGCCCCAGGCCGGACACCGGGAGCACCGCCCGGAGCGGCACCCGGGTGCGCGACCGGGTTGGCTCCGGCGTGCACGCCCGGAGTCGCACCCGGATGGGCTCCGGGGTGCGCCGCCGGCGTGGCTCCGGGGTGGACGTTGGGGTTCGCGCCTGCGTGGACGCCCGGGTGGACGCCCGGCGTTGCACCGGGGTGCGCGGCGGGGGTGGCCCCAGGGTGGGCGGCCGGCGTCGCGCCGGGATGGGCCGCCGGGTTGTACGGGGTGTGCGGGGCGCCGTAGCCCGGCGCCGGACGGCGCGGATCGGCGTACCCGGTGTGCCCTGCGTGCCCGGTGTGCGGCGGGCCGCCGTTCCAGCCGTTGCCGGCGGGCGGTTCGGGGTCGCGGCGGCGCCGGAACCAGTCCCGCAGCCCGCGCGCCTCCGCGTCGCCGCGCGAGTGCGCGTCGTCCCCGCCCCGGTGGCCGGGGGCGTAGCCGCCCTCGCCCGCGGGCGCGGTAGTGCCGTCGGGGTGATGCGCGGTCCACGAGCCGTCCGGCGGCAGGCCCGGCCGGACCTGCCCGTCCGCGTCCGGATGGCCGGACGAGGCGTACACGTTCCCGTCGCCGTCCGACCAGGCCAGGCCGTGCGGCGCCACGACCGGGACGCCGAGCCGCTCGGCCAGCCGGGCGGCGAACTCGCCGTCGCCGGTGTGGCAGGACAGCAGCAGCACCTCGCGGCCGTTCCAGTTCGGGTCGTTGCGGATCAGGTCGGCGAGGTCGTCCGCGCCGAGCCGGCGCCCGCCGCCGAGCCGCAGCCCGTCCGCGTCGCCGTGCCCGTCCACCACGAACCGGTGCGGGTCCGCCGGGACCCGCTGCGCCAGGTCGCGCATCGCCGGGTCGGACGGGTCGTGGAACGACCGGCCCGCCGGGGTCTCGTCGCTGCCGCGGAACACCTCGTGCAGGTGCGGCGGCAGGTCCGCCGGGATCGCGGTCTCGCCCGGCTCCGCGGGGTCGTGCTCGCCCTCGTGGGTCTGCTCGCCCTCGTGGGTGCCTTCCGCGGGTTCGTGCGCCCCGTGGTCCGGCGGCGCGTGGCCTTCGGATGGGGCGTGGCCCTCGGAAGGCGCGTGGCCTTCGGACGGCGCGTGCTGCGGCCCCGCGTCGCGGTGCTGCGGCTCCGGCGGCTCCTCCCCGGGCGTGCTCCGCAGGTGCGGCGGCAGCGCCTGGTCCAGGGCGTCCTTGAACTGCTCGTTGAGGCGCCGGTTGACCGCCTCCACGACGGCCCGCTCCTCGTTCGTCAGCCCCGGCTCGCGCGCGCCCCGCGCGGCCTGCTCGTCGGCGACGTTCGGCAGGTCCCGCGAGACCTCGTACAGCGAATGCTCGTGGTCGGCGACGGCGTCGAACGACCGCAGATGCAGGCGCAGCTCGCCGATGTGCCCGTTCGGCATCCGCACCGTCATCCGGATGTCGCGGTAGCCGCTCGGCTGCGGGCTGCGCAGCCGGTCCTTGATCGACACCACGTCGACGCCGTGCCGCCGCGTCACGTCCTGGACGCGGTCGAGCGCGCGGTACAGGTCCGCGACGCTGTCGAACTGGACCTTGCCGCCCAGCAGGTCGTTCAGCGTGGAGGCGTCGCCGTTGTTCTCGTTGATGATCTTGTCGAGGGCGCGCACCCGGTCCTTGGCGCCCGGCCGCATCTTCGCGTCGTCCGGCTCGTTCGCCAGATCGCGCAGGACGTCGTGCAGAGTGCCGCGCTGCTCCTCCGCCGCCCGGTACAGGTCGTCGAGGTAGTCGTTGACCAGCGGGCTGTCCTTCGGGATCGGCCGGCCCTCACCGGCTCTCGCCCGCTCCTCCGCCAGCGCCTCATGATCGAACCCGGGCTGGCCCGGCGCCTTCGAGGTGCCGATCTCGCCGATGACCCGGTCGCTGATCTCCCGCTGCCAGTCCTCCAGCGGCGTCCGGACGGGCTGCGCGGGCCCGTCGGCCAGGACCGCGTCCGGACCTCGCTCGTTCACCTCCCGGATCGACTCCTCCAGGACGTGGACGGCCTCCGGGTGGGTCAGCAGGCTGTGCAGCGTCCGCGGCCTCGCCAGCAGCGAGTCGTGGAGCGCCTGCTCCGCGCGGGTCAGCGGCGGTGGTCCGTTCCCCTCGATGATCCGCGCCAGCTCCGGATGGTCCGGCAGCCGGTTGCGCAGGTCGTCGTCCAGGAGGTCGCCGAGCCGGTCGCCGCGGTCGTTGACGACCGTGTCGCGCGCCTGGTCGACGACCTGCCGGATCTGCTCGTTCTCCTGGATCCGGCGCATCAGCTCCGGATCGGCGGTGCGGGGCCGCTCGCCCTCCGGCTCCGCCGGCCCCCGCGACCGCGGCTGCGCGTCCGGATGCGGTGCGGACGCCTCGTTCTCCAGCCGCACCGGGCCCTCGCCGCGTCCCGCGTCACTCGGGGACGGCGCGCTCTCGGTCTCCGGACGCGCGTCCGCCGCCCTTGGAGCGGCGTCCGTGCCGGGGGCGACGTCTTCCGCGCGAGGGGTGCCTTCAGGACGCGCGGCGTCCGGGCGAACGCCTTCGCCGCCAGGCGAAACCGCGCTCTCGCCCCGAGGAGCCTCCCCGGGACGCGCCGTCTCCGGCGACCGGCTCGCGGAACCCGCGGCGCCCTCCGTCCGATGCGGCCCCGGCGAGCCGACCGTGGACGACCGTCCCGGACTCCCGGCACCCGCCTCGGGCCTGGGCGCCGTGCTCGGCGACTCCGACTCGTACCAGCCGTAATGCGACCGAGCGTCCGGACGCGACGCCTCCGGCGTCGTCGCCGCCTCGGAACCGGGCCGCTCTTCCGTCCCACGGGCTCCCGGCCCGGCCTCCCGCGGCTCAACCCCGGACGGCTCACCCGCCCGCGGCTCACCCGGGCGCGGTTCGGTGCCGGACGGCTCGGTCTCGCGTGGTGCGGCCGTGCGCGGGTCCGCGCTGGACGGCTCGCCCGCCCGCGGCTCGGTGCCGGACGGTTCGGTTCCGCGAGGGTCGGGCGTGTGCGGTTCGGTGCTCGACGGCTCGGCGGAGCGCGGCTGGGCAGCGTGCGGCTCGGAACCTGACGGCTCGCCGGCACGCGGTTCGGTGCTGGACGGCTCCGGGCGTGGTTGGGGGGTCGACGGTTCGGGGGTCGAGGACGGGTCGCGGCCGGCGACGCGTTGGTCGCCTGGTTCGGGGCGCGGGCCGCGCATGCGGGGCTGCGGCGCGTCCGACCCGCCCGGGTGCGCCGGCGGCTGGGAGCCGCCGCCCGTCGCGGGGCCGTTGCCCGTCGGGGGAGTGGGGCCGCCCGGGGAACCGCCGTTGCGGAGGTTCGGCTCCAGGTTGTGGTAGCTCCGGTAGTGCGTGTAGACGGTCGGCTCCCCGCCCGGGATCGGGCTCGGGACGGTCTCCGTCCAGCGGACGTGGACGACCTCGGGCGTGACGTGGTCCCCGTTCGGCTCGGGGAAGAAGTCGATCCGGTCGATCGTGTGCCCGGCCCGGTGCTGGGAGTGCAGGTGCGCCTCGAAGGAGCGGCGCCAGCTCTCGCTGGGCTCGAAGTCGGCGCCCCTGTTCCCGCGGTTGGTCTTGCTCTCCTGCGGGAAGTAGTTGATCCGCTCGCCGGGGCCGCGTCCCTCGTGCGGGAAGATGTGGCCGCCGTCGAAGGACCCGCCGGGGTACTCGCCCGGGTGGTTGGACGAGGCCGTGGCGGGGCTGCCGCCGCCGATGTGGCCGACGTCGGTCTGCACGCCCTCGTTGCGCTGCTTGTGGCCCGCGTCGTACTCGGGGCGCCCGGTGGCCGTGTCCGCCTGGCCGTGCTCGTCCGTGTGGTACATGAACGTGCCCGGCTCGACGCCGTTGTCGGTGAAGTCGCCGTGGCGGGCCGCGTCGGGCGGGTCGAGGCGGCTCGGGTTGGTCACCTCGAACCGGTCGTGCGGCTCGATCAGGTAGTGGGTGTTCGGCTTCGGGATGTCCTGCGCGGTGGTCCGGGTGCTGTCGCCGAGCTCGGGGTTGAAGCCGCGCGTCTTGTCGCCGTACCAGGTCCGGACGTGGGTGATGTTGCCTTCGCGGTCGGTCCAGAAGACGCCGTGCAGCTTGCCGTCCGGGCCGGTGACCTCGATGCGCGCGTTCCTGGGCAGGTCCGGCTGGTTGCTGAAGGGGCCCTGCGTGCTGGGGTCGTACCTGCCGGGCCACGGGTGCGGCGTCGCGTCGGCGGGCGGGTCGAACCGGACGGCGGACGGGGCCGAGCCCTGCCCGTGGGCGTTCTCCTCGCCGGTGAAGACGTGCGGGTTCACATGGCCGAGGTCGACCCGGTGCGTGACGCCCGGCTCCGGGCGCGTGACGTCGACGTTGTCGTTCGGCGGGACGACGCGGGCGCCGGGCTCGTCCGAGGTGTAGTTCGTGACGTGGCTGACCTCGCCGTTGCGGTCGGTGTAGGCGACGCTGCGCGGGGTCCTGCGGCCGTCCGGGCCGACCTCGTTCACGGTATAGCGCGAGTTGGGCAGCAGGCCGTCCGCGTCCACCACCCGCTGGGTGGGGTCGAGGTCGATCGACCTGTCGTGGACGTCCTGCGGCGGGTCCCATTCGGCCTGCTGGTGCGGCATGCGGGGCTCGTCGGGCGACGTGCCGGACGGCGTGTCGGGCGGCGGGTTCGCGCCGTCGCCGCCGGCGGGGTCGGACCCGTCCTCACCGGGGCGGGACCGCCGGAACTGCGGGCCGTCCTCGCCGGGCGCCCGCCCGCCGGGGTGGGGCTCGGTCTCGCCGGCCGGGCGGCGTTCTCCGGGGGTGAGTTCGCCGCTGTCGTGGCGCGGCGGGGCCTCGCCGCGGCCCGGCTCGGTCTCGTTGGTGCGCGGACGGCCGTCGTCCGGGCGGGGTTCGGTGTCGTTGGTGCGCGGGCGTCCCTCGTCGGGGCGCGGTTCGGTCTCGTCGCCGGCCGGACGGCGTTCGCCGCCGTCGTAGCCCGGGGGCTCCTCGCCGCGGCCGGGGCCGCTCTCGTGCGGGCGGCCGTCGTCCGTGGGGAGCTGCCCGCTGTCGTGGCGGGGCGGGGTCTCGCCCTGGCCCGGTTCGGTCTCGTTGGTGCGCGGACGGCCGTCGTCCGGGCGCATCTGGCCGTCGTCGTGGCGAGGCGTCCCCTCGCCCGTGCCCTGGTCATGCGGGGCGCGGGACGGATCGGTGGTGCCGTCGCCGGTCCGCGGCGCGCCCTCGGGCGTGCCCCGGTCGGTGCCGGGCGTGCCTTCGGGCGTGCCTCGGTCGGTGCCGGGGGTGCCTTCGGGCGTGCCTCGGTCGCTGCCGGGCGTGCCGTCGTGGGAGACGCGGTTGCCCGGAGTACCGCCGTCATTCGCGGACGGGGTGCTCGCGGGCGCCTCGCCGCGGAAGTGGCGGTCCATCACGTCGCCGACGGCCCGGGCGAGCGCGCGCGGGTTCTCGGCGAGGCGGTGCTCGGTGAACGCCTCCGCCATCAGCTCGTGCGGGTTGGTCGCCCCGTACTGCGACAGCGCGTTCTCGATACGGGTCTTCATGGCCGCGTCGTGCGGCTGCGTGGCGTCGTAGGGGACGCCGAGCGCGTCGGAGATCGCCTTGTTCAGCTCGGCCCGCATCACCGGGTCGTTCAGGAGCCGCTGCCCGAGCTGGTGCCCGAACTCGTGCGTGAACACGCCCTCGGTCGACCCGCCGCCGGGGACGGTGAAGCCGTCCGCCTCCTCGTCGGCGCCCTCCGCGTTGCGCGCCGCGTTGTCGCCGAACGCGTCGTCGTTGATGTAGATGCCCTGGTCAGGGCCGCCCGTCCGGGCGTAGGCGAGAGTGTCGCTCTCGTTGGGCGGCATCTGGATCGACTCGATGCGGTTGAGCCGCTGCATCGTGCCGGGGTAGTCGGCGGCGAGCCGGCCGAGGGCCCGGTTGATCTCGGCGGCGGCCGCCGGGTCGATCGGGTGGGACGTGAAGTCGACGCTCGGCGCGTCGTCGCCGAACTGCGACAGGATCTCGCGGGCCTCGTGCTCGGCGTCCCCGAGGTCGTGGGTGGTGCCGTCGCCGCCGTCGCCGGACGCGTCGTCCGCGCCGTGGTCGCCGGTACCGTCGTCGCCCTGGCCGTCGTGCGGGCCGGACGCCTCCGGCTGCTCGTGCTCACCGGGCGTCCCGGCCTGCTTCGGGTGCTCCTCCGGCGTGCCGGACCCGTCCGCCGGCTCGGCGTTCCGCGGCGACGGCGCGTCGCTCTCCCGCGCGGGGCCGCCCTCGCCGGGTGCGGGCTCGCCGTCCTGCGGCGCGTCACCGCGCACGACGCCCTGGTCGTCGACGTCCTGGATGGGACGCTCGCCGGGGTCGCCGTCGGTGAGCGGGCGCTCGGGCGCGGGCTGCCCGCCCTCGTCGCCGGACGGCGCGTGCTCCGGCCCCGGCGCGGCGTCGCCCTGCGGGCCGTCCGGCCGGACGACGCCCTGGTCGTCGAGGTTCTGGATGGGGTGTTCGGCGGGGTCGGCCGGGGTGTTGTCGTCGGTGAGGGGACGCTCCGGCGCGGGCCGGCCGCCCTCGTCGCCGGACGGCGCGTCGGGCGCGGGCTGCGCGTTCTCCGCGTCGGACGGCGTGTGCTCGGCCGGAGCCCGGCCGTCCTCCTGCCCGGGGGGCGCCTGCTCGTGCGGCGGCTGGGCGTTCTCCATGCCCGGGCCGGACGGCGTCTCGTGCGGCGGCTGCGCGCCGTCCTCGCCCGGCGTACCGGTGGTGCCGTCCCCCGGCCGCGACGGCTTCGGGACGCGGCTCCCCGGCTCCTGCGGGGAACGCGACGTGGACTCGGACATGCGGACCCGCGTGCCACCGGACCCGCCGGACGCACCGCCGCCGCGCAGGGCGGAACCGCCGCCCATCCCGCCCATGCCGCCCATCGGCATGGGCACGCCCGCGATGATGCCGGACTGGCCGTTCGACGCGTCGGACCCGCCGTGGTCGGGCGCCTCCATCGCGTCGGGGAGGTCGGCGGTCGAGTGGCCGCCGTCCTGCGAGTCGGACGTCCCGGACGTGGTGGTGGGCGGGACCTCGCCGCCTTCGGGCACGGACGGGTCGCCGCCGGGCAGCGCTCCGCCGTCCGACGGCTCCGAACCGCCGCCGGTCGGCGTGGAGCCGCCGCCGTCCCCGGACGCGGCGCCGCCGCCGTCCCCGGACGCGGCGCCGCCGCCGGTCGGGGAGCCGCCGCCGGACGGGGCGGAGCCGTGCTCACCGGAGGGCGTGGAGGCGCCACTGGAGGGCGTGGAGGCGCCACCGGACGGCGTCGTGCCGCCACCCTCGGACGTCGTCCTGCCGCTGCCGCCGGTCGGCGTCGTGGTGCTCCCGCTCGCCGGAGGCGTGGTCGTGCCCCCGGCCGGGGCCTCGGTGCGGCCACCGGACGGTGCTTCGCCGCCCGACGTGGGAGTGGGCTCGCCGGCGGCGGACGGCGTGGTGTGCTCGGTCGCGGGCGGCGTGGTCTCGCCGCCGGTCGCCGCGTCGTCGCCCGGGGTCCGGGTGTGCTCGCCGCCCGATTCCGGGGTGGGGTCGCCGCCTGCGGGCGACGTGGTGTGCTCGGTCGCCGGGGGCGTGGTGTCGCCGCCGGTGGGGGCCTCGCCGTCCGCCGTGGGCCTGTGCTCGCCGTCCGGGGGCGGGGCGTGCTCGGTGGGCGACGGGGTGGTGTGCTCACCGGCCGGGGCTTCGGTGCGGCCTGCCGGGTCCGTGGTGCCGCCGGACGGTGAGGTGTGCTCGTCGCCCGGGGTGGGGCCGTCGCCGCCGGAGCGGGACGGGGTCGAGCCGCCGGACGGGGCGTCGTCACGTCCTCGGCCGGAGCCGCCGCCGGACGAGCCCGAGCCGGTGGACGGGCTGCCGCCCGCCGGAGAACCCGGCGTACCGCCGGGCGCGCCGCCACCTGGGCGGGCGCCGGAGGGAGCGCCACCGGAACCGCCCGAGCTGCCGCTGCCCGAGCCGCCGCTGCCCGAGCCGCCGGAACCCGAGCCGCCGGAACCCGAGCCAGAGCCCGCGCCCGAGCCGCCGGTGCTTCCGGAGCCGCCGCCTGCGGACGGGGCCCCGCCGGCGGGGACGGCGCCGCCGCCCGCAGGTGCGCCGCCGGGTGCCGTGCCGCCGCCCATGGGGACGGCGCCGCTCGGTCCGCCGCCGGACGAGGGGGAGCTCGGGGCGCCGCCGTCCGCGCCGCCGGAGCCGCCGCCGCTGAAGGCGCCGGGGCTGCCGCCGAGGCCACCGCCGGAACCGCCGCCGGAGGAGGACGAGCCGCCGCCTCCACCGCCGCCGCCCTCGGGGGCCGCCGAGGCGAGGCTGACACCGTGGTTCGTTCCACCGCCGCCGTTGTCGCCGAGCAGGGTGGAGATGCGGTTGCCGCCGCCTCCGCCCGAGCCGCCGCCGTCGTGGGAACCGCCGCCGCCGTGGGAGCCGCCACCTCCGCCGGAGCCGCCGCCGTCATAGGAGCCGCCGCCCCCGCCACCGCCGCCGGTGGCGTGCGAACCGCCGCCGCCACCGCCGCCCGAGCCCGAGCCGCCCGAGCCGCCGCCGTCGGAGCCGCCTCCGCCCGAACCGCCCTCGCCCGAACCGCCGCCGGTCGAGGGGGTGTGCGTGGTCACCGGAGTGGGGTCGACGTTCGGGGGCGCCGGGTCGCCGCCCGGGATCCCGCCGTCGAACTCCGTCAGGCCGCCCTTGCCGCCGCCGACCGCGCCGCCGAACGCGCCCGACGTGGCGCCCTTGGCGATGGCGTCCCAGCTCAGCGGGTCGCCGTGGATCGCGGACGTGGCGACCGTGCCGGCCACGCCGCTGACCGCCTCGGACACGCCGTCGCGCGCCATGCCCTTGAACATGTTGCCGAGCGGGGTCGCGGCCGCGTCACCGACCCCGGGGATCTTGCCCGCGCCGAAGCCGATGCCGCCGGAGATCGCGCCGCCGATCGCGCCGTCCAGGGTCGCCTGGCCCGTCTTGGCCCAGTCGACGCCCTTCCGGTTGCCCTGGGCGATCTGCACGCCCTGGACGATCAGGTCGAGCCCGCCGCCCTGCAGCGCGCCGAACGCCGCGCCCTTCAGGACCGCGCCGAGGAACTTCTCCCCGAGCTTCTCCATCAGCTCTTTGAAGATCGTGCGGGCGGTGACCTGGGCCGCGCCCTCCACCGCCGGGATCCCCGCCGTCGACGCGCCGAACGTCTCGAACGCCGCCGCGATCAGCATCGCGATCTCGATCGCGGTGACGATCAGCAGCGCGATGAACATGTACTTCGCGTACTCGATGTCCAGCGCGCCGTTGTCCATGACGTCGGCGAGCTTGTTGCAGGCGTCCGCCATGCTCGGCAGCAGCCGCGGATCGGTGGTGATCCACTGCTCGACGTTCTTCTGGAACTTCTCGGCGGCCTCGGCGTCGAGGGTGCCGCGCACGTCGTTGACGCTGCCGGTGACGTCGCCGACGAGGTCGTTGATCGAGGTGGCGGCCTGGCGCCAGGCGTCCGCGCAGCGCCGCATCGCGGTCTCGTCGCCCTCGGGCCAGTCGGAGCCGACGATCCACGACAGCCACTGGACCTCGGCGGGGATTTCCAGACCCACGGGATCAGCTCACTTCAGCCTCGAGGCGTCTTCGGCCTTCTTGTATTCCTTGGCCATCTCGTCGACGCCCTTCTTGATGCCGTCCAGCCCCTTCTTGAGCTTGGGGAAGGCCTCCAGGACGTTCTTGCTGGGCTCGCCGTAGCCCTCTTCGAACTGCTGGCCGGTCTCGTCGGCGCCCCAGCACTTGCCCTCGGCCTGCAGCGCCGAGTTCAGCGTGTCGAAGATCTGCTGCAGGGTGTTGGCGTTGGTCTCGAAGCCGCCGCCGGCGCGCTTGAGGTCCTCGGTGTCGACCTCGTACCCGTCGAAGGTCATTTCGGCTGGATCCCGAGGCGGGCGCGGACCGCCTCGATGTCGTCGGGCCGTTCGGGCAGCAGCTTGGCGAGGTCGAACCCGCCGCCCTCGCCGGACGCGCCCTCGGGCGCGAGGCCCTGCATCGCGGCGCGCATCTGGTCGGCGACGTCGGCCTGCGCCTTCTTGGACGCCTCCATGACGGCCTCGGCGAGTTCCTCGCTGCCGAGCTTGCGGGAGACCCGCGGGTCGAACTCCAGCGAGGTCAGCCGGCCCTGCCGGTCGACCTTGACGCGGACCATGCCGTCGGCGGCCTCGGCGGACGCCTCGATGGTCTCCAGCCGGGACTGCATCTCCTGGATCTGCCGGCGCTTCTCCTGGTAGGTCTGCAGGAGTTCGTCGATATGCGCCTGCCATTCAGCGCGCACAGGGGACCCCTCTGTTCGTCGGGAGCTGAACGAGCCCGCGACCGCGCACGATCACAGACACACAGAGAGCGATCATTATGATGATTTGGTCGCTCATGTCGCAACCCGTTCACTGGTGATCGTGACAGGTCGCGGACGCGTTACCGCGGGTGTGGAACACTGCGGCGAGGCCGCCGGCGGCGCGTGCGGGCGGCGCCACCGGACAGCGGAGAGGACGGCCGGACCATGCGCAGGAGACCGAGCATCTGTGACGCGTGCGCGCGTCTCCAGCAGCGGGCCAACCCGGACGCGGAGACGTCGCTGGACACCTGGATCCCGTACTGCGACGCGTTCCCCGACCGGGTGCCCGCCGAGATCTACACCGGCGGATTCGACCACCGGGAGCCGTTCGAGGGCGACCGCGGGATCCGCTTCGAGATGCGGCCGGGCGGCGAGCGGGCGCTCGCGTCCTACGAGCGGGCGCAGGCCCGCAAGCGCGAGGCGCAGCGGCAGGACGGCTGACCGCGCGTCCGCCGGCCGCGCGAAAGCAGGCCGCGCGGCGGCGGGACGGGCGAAGGCGGGCCGCGCGGCGGCGGGACGGGCGGTCGCCCGCCCGTCCCGGTCCCGCACGGCACGCTCCATCAGTTCGAGAAGAGCAGGGTGTTGGTGACCTCGACGCCCAGCTCACCGGCCGTCGCGAACACGCTGCCGGTGCGGCCGCCGGTCGGCCCGCCGCTCTTCCAGTACGACTGCGCGTAGATCACGTTGCGGCCCTGCGACCAGGTCCGCGTCCAGTACGCCGGGTTCGGCCGCGGCTGCGGGAGCCCGCTGGCGTCCGACGGGGTGAGCAGCTTCGGCCAGCCGCTCTGGTCGGTGGCGCCCTTGACGGTGATCGCCGCGGACGAGCTGCCCAGCGTCATGATCGACACGGACGTGATGATGGTCTTGGTCGGGTTGGCGTAGACGGCCGAGTGCATCAGCCCGACGCACGGGTACCGGCGCAGCACCGTCAGGAGCTTGGCGTTGGCGCGGGTCGCGCACGACTCGGTCCGGACGCCCGCCTGGGTGAAGGTGTTGCCCTTCGCCGTCCGGATCGTCCGGGACAGGACACTGGACGGGTCGCCGGTCCCGCCGCCGGTGGACGTCGTCGGCGTCGGGAAGGGCGAGTAGGTCGTCTCCGTGGACGGGTTGAGGTGGGTCACCGTCGGCATCACGACGGTCCGGTCCGGCTTGTCGTCGTCGCTGCGCAGGATGAAGAACGCGCCGACGCCCACGATGCCGAGCACGGCGACCACGCCGATGATCAGCAGGGGCACGAGCGCGCCGCCCCCGCTGCGCTGCGGTGGCGGAGGGAAGCCCATCGGCGGGCCCGGCGGACCGGGCAGCGGCGGACCGGGCGGCGGGCCGGGCGGTGCCGGCGGGTAGCCCGGCCCGCCGGGCTGACCGGGCCATTCAGGGGGGTTCATGGTGTCGCTCCGGGCGGTGTGTCACGTGGCGGGGTGCCGATCGAGGTCCGGCAAGACTAGCGGGCAGGTAATGGTGATTTCAGGGCAGATCGCCGGTCTGGGGCTGTCTGTGCCGGTGAGACCGGTGTGCACGGCGGCTCCGGACGCCGCCCGCGGGGGCCGCCCGGCCCGCGACGGTGCGTGGGGCGACGCGTGTCTCGTAGTCTTGGCGAGGAGAGGGGAGGCAGGTGTCCGACTCCAGCTGGCAGCAGGCGGTACTGCGCGAAATCGGCGCGTCCCGGCGCGGACTGCAGGTCCTCGACGCGGCGCCGTCCGGCCCCGCCCAGGGCACGTGGGGCGCCGATGCGCCACCCCGGCCTGCCCAGGAACGGGCGCCCGCCGCGGCCGTCCCGCCGCAGGTGGCCCAGGCCGCCGCCGCGCAGCCGGAGCCGCAGGCCGCGCCCGTCGCGCCGGTCCAGCCCGTGCCGCCCGCCCAGCCCGCCCAGCCGGACGTCCCGGCCCCCGTCCCTGAGGCCCCGCCGTTCCCGCAGGTCGCGCAGGCGTCGCAGGACGTCCAGGACGAGCCGGCCCCGCTGCTCCCTGAGCCCCCGGCGCCCGAGCCCGCGGCCCCGGCTCCGGCTCCGGCTTCGGTGGTGCCCGATCCGGTGCCGTCCCCGCAGGTCCAGCAGCAGACGGCGGCCCAGCAGGCGGCGCAGCAGGCCACGGCGGCGCAGCAAGCCGCCCAGCAGCAGGTGTTCCAAGAGCAGGCGGCGCAGCAGCAGGCCGCCGCACAGCAGCAGGCCGCGCAGCAGGCGGCGGCCCAGCAGCAGGCCGCGCAGCAGGGCGCGGACGTCCCGGCTGAGGCGCAGCAGCAGGGCGACCCGCTCATCCACTCCGACTTCGACTGGGAGGCTGCGGTCAACCCGGTCCTCGGCGCGGTCCAGCCCGCCGCCGACCCGGCCGCGCAGCCGGGGCAGCGGACCGGGCAGCAGGCCGCCTGGCCCGACCCGGCGGCCGCCGCGCAGCAGCAGGCCGCGCAGGCCGCCGCGCCCGTCCAGCCGGTCATGCCCGGGCAGCCCGCCGGCCCCGGCCAGGCGCCCGGCCAGCAGATCCCGCCCGCCGACCTCGTCCGCCGCAACCAGCACGGCGACGCGCTGGCCCGCCGGGTCGGGCGCGGCGTCCTGAAGGCGGTCGGCGGCGGCGCCCGCGAGGCCCGGCTGCTGGCCGCGTTCGCCGAGCTGATGCAGCGGTCGGTGGCCAGCTCCCGGCAGATCGCGGTGGCGAGCGTGCGCGGCGGCGCGGGCAAGACGACGATGGCGGCGCTGGTCGCGACGGAGCTGGCCCGGCACCGCACCGACCGGGTGCTGGCCGCCGACGCCGACGCCGAGCTGGGGTCGCTGCCGCTGCGGCTCGGCGTCCGCTCGCAGCTGTCGCTGTTCGACCTCGCCGGGCAGAAGCCGCAGTCGTTCGAGGAGGCGGCGCGGTTCCTCACCCGCACGCCCGACGGGCTGTGGGTGCTGTCGTCCACGCGCGGCGGCCGGATCGCCGGCGAGTTCACCCTCGAGACGTTCGAGACGGCGCTGAGCGCGGTCAGCCGGTACGTCGCGGCGACGGTCGTCGACTGCGGCGCCGGCATCCTCACCGAGGTCAACCGCGGCGTGATCGCCGGTTCGCACGGCCTGGTGCTGGTGACGCCCGGGACGGTCGACGGGGCGCTGAGCGCGCGCGGGGCGCTGGAGTGGTTCGTCTCCAACGACCAGCAGGACGTGCTGCGCCGCACCGTGATCGCGATGGTGTCGCACGCCCCGCAGGTCGGTGCGGACCTGCAGCGCGCCCACCAGATGCTCACCGCGTGGGGGCTGCCCGTGGTGGCGGTGCCCTACGACCGGCATCTGGCCACCGGCAGCTCGCTCGACCTCGGCCGCGTGTCGGCCGCCGCGCGGATGGCGGGGATCCAGGTGGTGCACGAGGTGTTCGCCCGTTCGCTCGGCGCGGGGGTGGCCCGATGAGCAGTGACCTGGTCGCGCTGGTGCGCCGCCGCCCCGACGTGCACGCCGTCGCCGACGGCATGATCGCGATGGGGGAGCCGCTGGAGCTGCGCGGCGGCGAGCCGGAGCCGACGCTGCTGTACGACGCGGAGGGCCGGCTGCTCGTCGCGATCGAGGACGCGGTGCAGGTGTCGGTGCAGGGCGAGATCGGCCGGCTGCTGGGCGCGGAGTTCGCGGCCCGGGTCGTCGCGCCGGTCTGGTGGGTGGACATCCGCGCGGTCGCCGACGTGCCGGACGCGCCGCGCGTCGCCCGCACGTTCGCCGACTCGCTGGTGCACTGGCTCGGCGGGACGGTGTACCCGGACGGGGAGAGCGACGCCCCGGCGCAGAGCTGGAAGGCGTCCGGCGAGGGCGGCGGCGCCGCGGCGGAGGTCCCCGGAAACCCGCAGAACGCCCCGGACGGCGCCGCCTACCAGGGCGGCGTCATCGGCGGCTGACCCCGCACGCCCGGCGCCACATGCCGTGCGGCGTCCGCGCGGCGTCCGGCGCCGCATGTCGCGGCGGGGTTCGCGCGGCGTCCGGGGCGGGCCGCGTCAGGACCAGTCGCGGGTCAGGTCGAGGTCCCACGGCACCAGGTTCCACGGGCTGCGCCGCTCCGCGGCGAGGTGCTCGACGAGCCGGTCGTACTCCGCCTGCGCCCGGCCGCCGCCGCCCGACCACAGCAGCCGTCCCTGCAGGTAGCAGGTCGCCATGTCGTGCCAGGACGTGTAGCGGCGCTGGATGTCCAGGGCGAGCGGCAGCATCCGCTCCCAGCAGTACTCCTCGGTGAGCCAGCCGACCATGTGGCCCCACCGGTACAGCATCAGCGCCCGCGCGTAGTCCCAGATCAGGAACCGGCCGACGTTGGCGCGCAGGTCCGGGTCGGCGAGCGCCTCCAGCCGGTGCAGCTCCTCGGCGGCGTGGCCGCGGTCGTTGAACAGCCGGTGCAGGAACTGGGCGAGCTCCGCGCCCTCCTCGCTGGCGTCGGCGCCGGGCTCGTCGCGCAGCAGCGGCGGGACGAGCTTGGCGTACGCGGCGCCCTCGTCCCCGTACCGGACCCGGACCAGCTCGATGAGCCGCTCCACGAACGGAGGCTCCAGCCGGTCGGCGGCGATGAGGCCGTCGACCTCGCGGAGCAGCGCGGCGTAGCGGTCCCGCGGCTCGGGCGGGCGGGCGGCGAGCTCGGCGTCCATGGTGAAGTCGGCGCGGTGGCCCTCCTGGACGAGCCAGTTCACCGCGGCGAGCAGCTGCTCCAGGTCGTAGGCGCCCCACGGTTCGCGCAGCAGCTCCTGCGCGGTGCGCCGGTCGGCGGCCGCGGCGGACTCGCCGGGCGCGGTGCCGAGCCGGTCCAGCCGGAACCCGTTGATCGCGCCGTAGGGGGCGCCCGCGCCGATGATCCAGCGCTGCACCGGGGTGAGGTCGCTGCCGTGGGTGAGGACGCCGGGCAGGTCCGGCGCGGAGATCAGCTCCCAGAGCCGCCTTTGGAACTCCTCGGCCTGCCGCTCCTCGCTGTCGAAGAACCCGGCGAGCTGCTTGCGCAGCGACGGGTGCCGGACGTACAGGCGGCGGAAGAACCGGCCGTTCTTCCACACCAGGTGCTCGGGGCGCAGGTCGTCGAACGGGACGCGGGTCCGCCGGTGCACCATCGCCTGCTCGGTGAACCGCAGCTCCAGCTCGGGCCAGAGCGCGGGCAGCGGCGTGAACCGCAGCGCCAGCAGGAAGACCAGGACGAGCGCGACCATCACGGCGCCCGGGGCGAGCGCCCACGTCGCGGCGTCGCGCAGCCCGGTCAGCGACAGCAGGGCGCCGAACAGCAGCAGCACGACGCCGGCGGCCGCGCAGGACAGGAACCATCCGGTGGTCAGGACGAGCGAGCCCTCGATCCGCAGGACGGCCTCGTCGTCGTCGAACTCCAGCGCGCCCTCGGCGAGCGTCCCCTCGACGGCCCGCTCGAGCGCGCCGAGCTGGCCGTCCGGTTCCATGAGGGGGACGCTACCTCATCCCTTACGGGTAGATCATCGGCTCTGTGCCCCATATGCGGTGGCCAGGGCGTGGAAGGCCGCTTTCGGACGCCACGTGCCGTCCGGTGCCATCGCGACCACGCCGTAGGAGGCCATGTCGAGGTCGCGGGCCGGGTCGCCGGGGACGTGCGGGAGGCCGAACCCCGCGAAGGTGAACCAGAACGCGCCGTCGACGCCCTCGGCCTCGAAGACGTCCAGCAGCTCGCGCATGTACCGGACCTGCTCCTGCTCGTCGCGGACGTAGGCGCCGTCCAGCCGGGGCGGTTCGGCGTCCCGGTCGACGATCATCCAGCCGGTGCCGCCGCGGTCGCCGGCGCCCGCGTAGGTGCAGCAGCCGAACTCGGTGATCGCGACGGGCTTGCCGTGCCGGAAGTGGCCGCGCAGCCAGTCGCGGTAGTGCGCCGCGTTCTCGGTGGACCGGTAGCCGTCGATGGACACCAGGTCGAACGGTCCCCAGTCCAGGTCCTCCCACGGGCCGGACGCGTAGGTGACCCGGCCGCCGAACCGCTTCCGGGCCGCCGCGACCGTCTCGGCGAAGAAGGCGTTGACGCGGCCCGGGACGTCGCCCATAGCGGCGTACACCGCCGGGTCGCCGGACATGATCGCCTGGATACGGGCGTACACGTCGTCGCCGGGCACGAACCCCTGAGCGAACAGGCTGACCTCGCAGCCCGTCACCAGGACGACCTCGGCGCCGCCGCGCCGGATCGCCTCGGCGCGGTCCGCGCATTCGCCGAACAGCGCGGCCATCTCGCCGGGCGGCAGCTCGCAGGGGAACGGCGCGAACCACACCTCCAGGCCGGCGGCCGCGGCCTCCTCGGCGGCGGCGCCGAGCCGGTCCGGGTCGCCCCCGCTGACCCGGACGGCGGTGCAGTGCAGGTCCTCGGCGATGGCGCGCATGTCGCGCCGGACGTCCGCCCGGTCGAAGCCGGGGCGGCTGTCCCGGCCGCCGGGGAAGAAGCCGGTGTCGTAGTTGATGCCTCGCGCTCGCATGGCCTTCTCTCTTTCCGTTCCAGGGGTGGTCAGGCCGCGACGGGCGCCGGCACGGGCCGCTCGCGTTCGGCCTCCGCGCGCACCTCGGCGTCGAGCAGCTCCTTCATCGGCTCGGTCGCGGTGCCGCTCGCCACGGCGCCGGCGCCGATCGCGCCGACGAGCATCACCGTCCCGAGCCAGGCCATCGTCTCGACGGGGACGGTGTACGCGCCGACGATGCGCGCGGCGCATTCGGCGAGCAGCGCGACGCCCCACACCGCGCTGAACCGGCGCTCCAGCCCGCGGAACCGGCCGCCGCCGGAGCCCAGCCGGTCCCAGGCCGCCTCCCGGGCTGCGTCGCCCCTGGTCAGGAACGGCTTCAGCCCGGCGCTCATCAGGGGCCGCGCCCCGAACGCCGACACCAGGACCGACAGCCCGATCACGCTGCTGATCCCGGAGTCCTTGGCGATCATCAGGCGGGGGTCGCCGCTGAGGAAGCTGAGCGCGATGCCCGCGACGTTCACGGCCAGCATCAGCGCGGCGAGCCCGTTGACGGCCCGGTCGCGGACGGCGCCCGCGACGGTCCGCACGGCCGGGACCACGCTGCTCAGCGCCAGCGACGCCACCAGGTCCAGCCCGAACCCCTTGTGGGCCAGGTAGTAGACGCCGAGCGGGACGGCGACGTCCACGGCCAGCGGCGCCAGCACCTTGACGGCCTGCCGTCGCGCCGCGGCGCCGGCCTGCTGCTCGCCGCCGGCCTGCTGCTCCGCGTCCGTCGTCTGGATCACCATCGGGCCCTCCTGCGGTCCTCGCTTGCGGTGATCCCAGCTTCGCGGGGACCGGGCCCGGCCCGGCAGAGCCGTCCGTCCACGTCTCGCCAGGACAAATGTCACCGGCTCGGGAGGGTCAGGCGGACTGGAGGTGCTGCATGAGGAGGCTGTGGCGCTGCCAGCCGTCCTGGGAGCGGCCGTCGCCCAGCGGGAACATCGTCAGCGGCTGGCGCGGCGGGCCGACCTGCTGCCCGGGGATGCCGTTCGGGCCGCCGACGGTGCCCGCGACGGCCAGCGCGACCGGGGCGGGCGCGCCCGTCCAGCGCGGCTCGGTGGTGAGGTCGGCGCGGCCGGGGGTGAGCTGCACGAACAGCGACGCGACGGGCTGGTCGGCGGCGAGCGCCCCGACCAGCGACCCGAGGTGCTGCAGCGGCGGCGGGTCCTCCGGGCCGTAGCCGACGGTGACGGTGCTGACCTCGGCGACGCCGCCGCCCTCGGTCGCGGTGAAGTCGCAGATCGCCTGGGCGGGGCGCGGGCCGTCCCCGCCGACGAGCAGCCGGGCGGTGGACCGGCCGCGGGCGTACTCGGTGAGCCGGTCGGGCCGCCACGGGTGCTCCAGCGGCTCGGCGGGCCCGAGCCCGGCGGGCAGCTTGCCGGTGGTCAGCTGCAGCAGCCGCTCGACCGGCCCGCCGAGGTGCCCGTCGGCACCGTGCCGGATCCGGTAGACGAGGGTGAGCTGCGAGCCGATCGGGGCGGTCGGGCGGGTGGTGAACCCGGCCGCGTAGTCGCGCGCCTCCGGGACCGGCACGAACATCGCGCCGCCCCACTTCAGCGGGCGCCCGGTGAGGCCCTCGTAGTAGCCGTCGTCGTTGCGGACGACCCACTGCAGCTCGGCGCCGGACGCGGCGCTGCGCAGCGGCAGCGTCAGCCGGGAGCCGAGCGGCGTGACCAGCTGCAGGGTGCGGCCGGTGGCGGCGCATTCGCCGAGGGCCCGGTTCAGCCAGGCGCTCAGCGCGACGACCGGGCGGTCCTGCAGCACGACCATGGCCTGGTCGGTCAGCGCGTCTACGATGCTCATCCTCACCGGAGTCTAGTCACCTCGCCGGCGCGTTCCGGGCGGGCGCGGCCCCTTCGCGCGGGGGCGCGCGGCCCGTCCCGGCCGAGTTTTCCGTGACGGGGGTGGCCGGTGTCCAATCTGTGCTGAAATGTTACGGATGCAGCGAGCCGCCTCACCGCCGCCGGTGTACTACAGCGCCCCATCGCCCCCGGAACCGCCGGTGCGGCGGGGGCGCCTGTGGCGCGTGCTCGGCTGGCTGTCGATCGCCATGTCGGTGGTCCTCGTCGGCGGCAGCCTCACCGCGTACGGGTTCTGGCGGCGGCTGGACGGCCAGATCCACCGCGAGAAGGTCGACGACAAGCTCGGCGCGAACCGCCCCGCGAAGCTCAACGACTCCATCAACATCCTGCTGATGGGGTCCGACAGCCGGCAGGGCGCCAACGCCCAGTACGGCACCGAGCAGGGCGAGCGGTCCGACACCACGATCCTGCTGCACATCTCGCCCGGCGGCGCCGGCGCGATCGGCATCAGCTTCCCGCGCGACTCGATGGTGCAGATGCCGAGCTGCAAGAAGTCGAACGGCACCACCGTCCCGGCCCAGTTCGGCATGATCAACGCCGCGTTCTCCAACGCCGGCCCCGCCTGCACCTGGCGCACCATCGAGTCGCTCACCAAGATCCACATCGACCACTTCGTCGAGGTGGACTTCGCCGGCTTCAAGCAGGTCGTGGACGCCCTCGGCGGCGTGGAGATCTGCGTCCCGAAGCCCATCAACGACCCGAAGGCCGAGCTGCACCTCAAGGCGGGCAAGCAGGTCGTGCACGGCGCCGAGGCGCTCGGCTACGTCCGCACCCGCTACGTCCTCGGCGACGGCTCCGACCTCGACCGGATCAAGCGGCAGCAGGCGTTCATGGCCTCGGTCGTCAAGAAGGCCACCGACAAGGGGATGCTCACCGACCCGGGCCGCACCTACTCGTTCCTGTCCGCCACCACCAAGTCGATCAAGGCGGACGACAAGCTGACGCTGTCGGTGATGGAGAAGCTGGCGAGCGGGCTGAAGGGGATGAGCGCCGGGAAGGTCCGGTTCGTCACCGTGCCGACGATGGCGTACCCGAAGGACAAGAACCGGGTCCAGTTCAACCAGGCGCTCGCCGAGCCGCTGTTCCAGGCGATCCGCGAGGACAACACCCCGCCCGAGCCCGCCCCGACCCCGGTGCCCGCGCAGCAGAAGGTCCAGCCCGTCCCGCCCGCCCAGGTCCGGATCGGCGTCTTCAACGGCACCAGCGAGCACGGCCTCGCCCAGCGCACCGCCGACCAGCTCACCGAGCGCGGCTTCAAGGTCGTCAAGGTCGGCACCGTCAAGGCCGCGGCCAAGACCCGGATCCTCTACGGCGCGGGCGCCGAGCGGCAGGCGGCGCGGGCCGCGATCGCGGTCCCCGGCCACCCGCCCGCCCTCTCGGCCAAGGCCAAGCCCGGCTACGTCTACCTGATCATCGGCAAGGACGGCGCCAAGCTGAGCGGCGGCGGCCCGGCGCTGCCGAAGGTGGCCGGCGAGATCCGCGCCGACCGCGACGTATGCGCGCAGACCTGACCGGGACGCGCCGGATCGGGCGCCGCCGGACCGCGGCGGGCACGTTCCATCGTCAGATGTTCCACCACACCGGTATCTTGGCGGCGCGCAACCATCAACCACACCAAAGCGTCACATGAACGACGGTGCCTCCGCCCGCCCCCCGTCCCAGCCCCCCGTCCCCGACCGCCCGACCACCCCCTGAGGAGCCACGCCTCCCCGCGGCTCGCGCTCCTAAGGCCGTCACGGCCTCACCCGGAAACGGACCGATGCAGCCCGAACCCTTCACCCTTCTGATGACCGTCTACGGCGGTGACCGGGAAGAGTACGTCCGGGACGCCTTCCGCAGCGCCGTCGACGACCAGACGCTCCGCCCCGACCAGGTGGTGCTGGTCCAGGACGGCCCGGTCCCGCCGGAGCTGCTGGCCGCGCTGAAGGAGCTCGTGGCGGGCAGCCCGGTCGAGGTGACGTTCGTGCCGCTGGAGGTCAACCGCGGGCTCGGCCCGGCGCTGGACGCGGGGCTGCAGGCCGCCCGGCACGACATCGTCGCCCGGATGGACGCCGACGACATCGCGATGCCGCACCGCTTCGAGCTGCAGGTCCCGCTGGTGCGCGCGGGCGCCGACCTGGTCGGCGCCGGGCTGCTGGAGTTCGGCCGCGACACCGCCGACGTCGTCGGCCGCCGCATCCCGCCGAGCGACCCCACCGACATCGTCCGCTACTCGCGGCTGCACGACCCGTTCAACCATCCGACGGTCGTCTACCGGCGCAGCGCCGTCATCGCCGCCGGCGGCTACGGCGACCTGCCGCTGATGGAGGACTACTGGCTGTTCGTCCGGATGATCGCCGCCGGCGCCCGGCTGGTGAACGTCGCCGAACCGCTCGTCTACTACCGCGTCGGCGACGGCGCCTACCACCGCCGCGGCGGCCGGGCGCTGCTCCGGTCGGAACTGCGGCTGCAGCGCGAGATGCTCACCGAGGGCTTCATCTCGCGGCGCCAGTACGTGCGCAACGTCGTCGTCCGGGGCGGCTACCGCCTCGTCCCGACCGCGATCCGGCGGCCCTTCTACCGGACGTTCGTCGCCCCGTACGGCGCGCGCCGCAACGCGGCGAAGGCGGCCGAGGCCGCCCAGGCAGCGGCCGCGAACGCGGCGGCCCGGCTGCCCAGCCTGCCCGTCCCCGACCCGACCGTGACCCTCCGCGACCCGGTCGCGTCCGCCCCCGACCCGACGATGACCGTCCCGGAGACGTCGGCGTACCGGCCGAGGCACGCCCGCCCGGACGACGACGTCCAGACCGGCTACGACATCTGGCCGGGCTACGGCTCGCACGACCCCGCCGCCGCCGACCCCCGCGAAGGCTGACCCCGCAAAGGCCGACCCCCGCAAAGGCTGACCCGGCGCCGCACATCGGCGCCGGGCCCTTTCACGGGACGGTCCGGTCAGGAGTCGGGACGGCTCCACAGCACCGGCTGCTCACCGGAGGCCCCGGCGGAGCGTCCGACGCCGATCAGCGTGCTCTTGAACGCCGCCAGCCCGGTGATCTCCTGCGTGCCGGTCCCGGCCAGCACGTCGCCGCCGGGCGTCTCGGCCTTCCAGCCCGTGCCGTTCGCCGACGTCCACGTCACGACGTCGGCGGAGCCCGCCTTGCCCGTGGTCCCGGTGACCGTGAAGCCCTGCGGAGTGGCGGCGACGGCGGACACCCGGGCCGGGCCCTGCGCGCCGGCGCCGGGCAGGGCGCTCTCCCGCCAGGTCTTGCCGCCGTCGGTGGAGACGTAGCTCAGCGGCGCCGCCTGCGTGCCCTCGCCCGGGTTCCCCTGCGCCACGAGCGTGCCGCCCTTGGCGGCGACCTGCGTCAGCCAGCCACCCGGCACCCCGGCGGGCAGCGGGAGCTGCTGCAGCTTCCACTTGAGGCCGTCGGCCGAGGTCCACACCGCGGGACGCTGCGACGGGCCGTTCCGCACGCTCGGGTCCTGCACGCCGCCGACGGCGACGAACCCGAACGTCCCGGCGGCCGCGGCGCGCAGCCACCGGTTCGCCTTCGGCGCGGCGGTGAGGTCGTTGCGCCCGACACCGCCGCCCCGCTGCCAGTTCCGCAGGTCGGTGGAGAACCACACCGCGCCGGACGTGCCGTCCTCGCCCACGACGACGTAGCCGGACGGGCCCGCGGCGGCGCCGTAGGTCGCCAGCGGACGGCCCGCCGCGGCGAAGGCGGGGGCGGTGTCGGCCTGCTCCCACAGCTGCCCGTCCGCGGAGGCCAGGACCAGCGGCTTGCGCTGGGGGCCGCCGCCGTCGCCGACCGCGACCCAGCCCTTCCCGCCGGCCGCGACGGAGCTCAGCCGCTGCAGGCCCGGCCGGGCGACGCCGCCGGAGAACCGGGCGCGTGCCCAGGACGCGCCGTCCGCGCTGGTCCAGATGGCGGCGTCGCCGCCGGTGCTGCCGGCCGCGACGACCCGGCCGCCCTGCGCCGCCACCGAGGTGACCGCCTGGTCGCTGCCGAACGCACCGGGGATCTTCGACGCGTCCACCGGCACCTCGGTGCCGTTCGCGCTCCGGACCGCCAGCAGCGGGTCGCCGTCGCCGTTGCCGGGGTCCCGGCCGACGAGCACGGTCTCCTGGCCGGTGGCGGACGCGCCGAGCAGCGTCCGGCCGGCCGTCGCGGGCAGCGTGCCCGCGTCCTGCCACGAACCGCCGTCCGCGGAGCGCGACACCAGCACGTCACGGCCGCGCACCACCACGCCGACGTAGCCGTTCTCGGTGCCGAGCAGCCGCTCGACCCGCTGGTAGCCGGACGTCTGGAGCTTGCCGCCCTGCTTCCAGTGCGTCCCGTCGGTGGAGGTGTACGCCTGCCCGTACGCCGACTTGCCGGAGCCGGCCTCGCGGACGGCCAGCAGGCCGGCCTTGCCGCCGCCGATCACCAGGCCGTGGGTGTCCTTCGGCGCCGGGACCTTCGCGGGCGCCCACGTGCGGCCGCCGTCGGAGGAGGTCCACACGCGCCGGAACGACGGCTTCTTCGGCTTCGGGGTGTGCACGCTCTCCAGCAGGATGACGCCGCCGTAGGAGGCGGCCTCGTCCAGCACGACCGTGCCGCGGACCGGGATGCCGACCTGGTCGCCGATCAGCGCCTGCCAGGTCCGGCCGTCCTGGGACAGCCAGGCGGCGGGGACGGAGTCGCTGAAGTCGCCCTTGCGGGAGTGCTCGCCGACGGCGAGGAACCCCTTGTCGGTCGCGACCACCCGGGCGACGCGGGAACCGCCGCCGAACACGTCGCCGGCGCGGTCCGGCTCGCGCGTCCACGACCTCCCGTCCGGGCTGGTCCACACGGCGCCGCCGCCGGGCCGCGAGCCGATCGCGACCCAGCCGTTCGGGCCGCCGGCGACCTGATCGGGCACCTCGCCCGCGCCGCCCGTCCCCTGCACGGCCGCCGCCTTGAAGGAGCGGCCGCCGTCGGTGGACACCAGGAAGACGCCGCGGCCGCCGTCGGGGTCGGACTCGCCGCCCACCGCGACCACCGTGCCGCCGGACGCCGCGACGCCGGTGAGCTGCTGGTCGCGGCCGTCGGCGCGGGCGCCGGGGTCGGGGGCGAACAGCCTGCCCGCCAGGCGCGCGCCGCCGGCCGAGCCGTCACCGCCGTCGCCGCCGGAGTCGCCGCGCAGGAACACGGCGTAGACGCCGCCCGCGACGAGCGCGGCCGCGACGAGCCCGCCGACCGCGCCGAGCACGATCTTCTTGCCGGAGCCGCCGCGGCGCTTGCCTCCGCCGCCGGTGGTGGTGCGCCACGGCTCGTCGATCGGCGGGGGCGGTGAGACGGGCTGCGGCGCGGGCGGCGCCGCCTCCTGCGGGTACGCGGACGGGTTCAGCGCCGCGGCGCCGCCGGGGATCTCCTGGGCGTACGGGAACGGCTCGGGAGCCGGGGACGCGCCGGGGATCTCCTGCGCGTAGGGGAACGGTTCGGGGGCGGGCGACGGGGGCGCGCCGGGGATCTCCTGCGCGTACGGGAACGGCTCCGGGGCGGGAGGGTTCGGCTTGTCGTCCGGGATCTCCTGCGCCCAGGGGAACGGCTCCGGCGCGCTGGGCTGCACCGGCGCGGCGGGTTCCGGACGGGCCTGCGGCGTGGGCGGCAGCGCGGCCTGCGGGGTGCCCGGGATCTCCTGAGCCCACGGGAACGGCTCAGGGGCGGGCGCGGCGGGCGTGCCCGGGACGTCCTGCGCGTAGGGGAACGGCGCGGGAGGCTGAGGCGCGGGCGGCTGCGGTGCCGGAGGCTGGGCGGCGGGCGGCAGGGGTGCGGAGTACTGCGGCGCGGGCGGCTGGGCGGCGGGCGGCTTCGGGGCGCCGGGACGCTCGACGCGGGTGACGTCGGCTTCGTCGTCCTCGTCCGCGCCGGCACCGGTCTTCCCGAGCCACTCGGACGCGTCCAGGATCGTCTGGTCGCCGACCCCGCCACCGGATTCGGCGCCGCCCGAGCCGGGGCCGCCCTGGCCGGCGCCGCCTTGGCCGGGCGCGCCGGGGAACGCGGGGAGCGGCGCGGGCCCGGCGGCACCGCCGGCGGCCTGGTCGCCCGGCGAGAACACCTGGGTGCGCATCGTGCCGCTGATGTCGATGTCGCTGACCGTCCGGTCGGACTCGTCGTCCTGCGGTTCGGGCAGCGGCTCCCCGAACGGCGGCGGCTGCTCGGCGGGCTCCGGCAGCAGGTGCGCGCCCTGCGGGGGCGTGCCCTGGCCGAGCCATCCCGGAGGCGGCGGCGCCGGTGCCCGTCCCGGACCGGCCTGGTCCTGACGGTCGCCGTCGTGCTCGTCGTCCGGTGTCCCCTTCGGAGTCACACCCGCCCTCCCGTCGGCCCTGCTCGCTGTCGGCCGGCGCGCACTGCGCCGGCGCCGTCACGGATCATATCGACGCATCGCGGCCGCGATGACCTCGTCGGTCGGCCGCGGCGCCCGCCGCAGCCCGTCCCGCAGCCCGTTCCGCAGGCCCCTGCGCAGGGTGCCGCGGTCCTGCGACCTGGCGTAGGTGCGCGCCCACCGCCGCAGCGACGACCCCGCGTACAGCACGCGTTCGGCGGGGGCGAGGCCAGGGCTGCGGGTGAACAGCCAGAGTTTGTTGCGGACCTCGTAGTAGAAGCGGTCGCCCGGGTCGGCGTCCGTGCCTCCGAAGGTCCTGGTCTTGTGGACGACGACGCTCGCGGGGCAGTAGAGCCCGGTCCGGCCGCGCAGCAGCCGGGTCGTGAACTCGAAGTCGTCGTTCCACAGGAAGTAGTCGGCCACCGGCAGCCCGCGCTCGCGGACGAGCGCGGCGTCGACGAGCACCGAGACGAACGACGCGGAGCGGATGGGGGTGCAGCCGGCCCGGGCGGCGGCGGCCAGCTCCGCCTTGGACGCGCCGGGCTTCACCCGCGGCGTGTTCATCGGGTGGTCGCGTCCGTCGGTCCACACGACCCGGCTGGCGACGAGGGCGGGGGTTTCGGGGGCGCGGTCCCGGGCGTCGAGGAGGGCGGCGAGGGCCCCCGGTTCGGGGACCGTGTCGTCGTCCATCAGCCAGATCAGGTCGGGCTCCGCGTCCGGGTCGGCGGCGGCGCCGGGCTCCAGCGCCCGCGCCAGGCCGGCGGCGAACCCGCCCGCGCCGCCGGTGTTGCCGGCCAGCTCGACCAGGTCGGCGCCGGGGAACCGGTCGCGGACCATGGCGGGCGTCCCGTCGGCCGAGGCGTTGTCGACGACGATGACCGCGTCCGGTGGCCGGGTCTGGCCGCCGAGCGCGGTCAGCGCCTCGGCGAGCAGGTCACGCCGGTTGTAGGTGACGACGACGGCGACGACCCGGGGGCCGCTCATCGCGGGTCGCCCCGCCGCGACAGCACGGGCACGGGCGGAGGCTCGGGCGCGGCCTCGGCGCCTTCGGGGCCCTCCTCCCGCGGGGCGTCCTCGTCCGGCTGCTCGACGCCGCGGAGCCGCTCGACGAGGTGCCAGTAGCCGACCCGCATCTTCCACACGGCCGGGTTCCGCTCGCTGAGCTCGCGGGCCATCAGCTTGGGCAGCGGGGTCTGCTGCTGCTCCGCGCGCTGCCGGTGCATCTCCTCGACCAGGGCGTCGAGCTCCCTGCGCTGCCCGGCGTTCCGTTCGCGCAGCTCCTCGATCTCCCGTTCCAGCGCGCCGATCCGGTCCAGCAGCCCGACGATGCCCGCGGCGGCCGCGTCGGCGATGTCGGCGGCCGCGGGTTCGGCGGGGGCGGCGCCGCCGGTGTCGGGCGGCAGCAGCTCGTCGAGGTCGCCGGCGACGTCGTAGCCGGCGGCGCGGATGTGCTCGACCAGCTCGTGCGCCTTCTTCCCGGCCCACTCGGCGCGCGCGGGCGGCAGCCCGACCCTGCCGGGCACGCCCTTGCCCGGCAGCACCTCCAGCGCGAACAGGTTGGTGACGTACCGGTGGTAGAGCCACATCGGCGCCTCTTCGCCGACCGCATTGTTGATCTTGCGGAGCAACTCGGTCTCGGTGTGGCTGAGGGAGGCGTTGCTGCGCACGTCCGACAGGTCCGCGACGTCCGGGTCGATGCCGACGAGGGCGGCGAAGCGGCGCCAGAGGAGGTCGCGGGGCGCGCCGGAGCGCGGCACGGTGAGCACGTGCACCCGCTCGGGCGGGACATGCGGGGCCCAGCGGCCGATGACCTCGGGGATGTCGTGCACCTTCCAGAACCACTCGGCGGCGCCCTGGTCGCGCGGCCCGTCGACCACCTCGCGGAGCCAGAGGTCGAAGTCGTAGTGGAACCGGTGCTTGACGTACTCCTGCCACTCCGACGGCAGCAGCCCGGCGATGTCGCGGGCGGAGTAGACCAGGTGCACCTCGCACGGGGCGAGCGAGGCGACGGCGCGCGCGGCGCCCGCGGGGTCGACCGCCGAGATGACCTCGCTGGAGATGACGGCGACCCGGGCCGAGGACGCGCGGACCTCCGCCGCGAGCCCGTCCCAGGCGCCGTGCCAGTCGGCGTCGGGCTCGCCGGGTTCGGGCTCCAGCCCGCGCAGGTCCCGCATGCCCCGCACCTGCGCGGCGAACGAGCCGCCGGGCAGCAGCACGCCCGCTTCGGCGAGCGCGGCGGTGTTGTTCCACAGCACGCCCTGGAGGAACGTGGTGCCGCTCTTGGGCGCTCCGATGTGCAGATAGACGGTCGGCGGGGTGCCGTCGAGGGCCTCTGCCACCTGCGGGCTCCTGTTCGCGTGGGGCTCGCGCGCCCGGGGCGGGCGGGCGCGGAAGACGTGCGGGTACGACCGCTCGACCTGGACGGTTCCCGTCCCATCCCGGTCGCGGCGCCGGTATCTTAGCCGCGCAACACTACTAATCACCTTAAAGTTCGCAAGTAACTCCTTCCACGCAAGCAGGTTGGATCAGCGCGGGCCCGGCGGGCGTCGCGGAGAAAGATGGGGGCCGTGAACGTCGATCTTGTAGTGGTGGGCTCGGGGTTCTTCGGCCTCACCGTCGCCGAGCGCTGCGCGACCGAACTCGGCCTGCGCGTGCTGGTCCTGGAGCGCCGGGACCACATCGGCGGCAACGCCTACAGCGAGGACGAGCCGGAGACCGGTATCGAGATCCACCGGTACGGCGCCCACCTGTTCCACACCTCCAACGAGCGCGTGTGGGAGTACGTCAACAGGTTCACGAAGTTCACGGGGTACCAGCACCGCGTCTACTCGACGTTCAAGGGCCGCGTCTACCCGATGCCCATCAACCTCGGCACCATCTGCGAGTACTTCGGCCGCGCGTTCTCGCCGGACGAGGCGCGCGCGCTCGTCGCCGAGCAGGCCGCCGAGCTGGCCGGACGCGAACCGCGCAACCTGGAGGAGAAGGCGGTCTCGCTGATCGGCCGGCCGCTGTACGAGGCGTTCATCCGCGGCTACACCGCGAAACAATGGCAGACCGACCCGCTCGACCTGCCCGCGGAGATCATCACCCGGCTGCCCGTCCGGTACACCTTCGACAACCGGTACTTCAACGACGCCCACGAGGGGCTGCCGGTCGACGGCTACACCGCGTGGCTGGAGCGGATGGCCGACCACCCCAACATCGAGGTGCGGCTGAACACCGACTTCTTCGACATGCGCGACGACGTCGTGGGCCGCGTCCCCGTCGTCTACACCGGCCCCCTCGACCGCTACTTCGGGTTCGCCGAGGGAGATCTCGGCTGGCGCACGCTCGACTTCGAGATGGAGGTCAAGCCGACCGGCGACTTCCAGGGCACCCCGGTGATGAACTACGCCGACGAGGACGTCCCCTACACCCGCGTCCACGAGTTCCGGCACTTCCACCCGGAGCGGCGGCACTACCCGGACGACAAGACCGTCATCATGCGGGAGTTCTCGCGGTTCGCCGAGCGGGGCGACGAACCGTACTACCCGATCAACACCGCCGACGACCGGGCGCGGCTGCTGCGCTACCGCGAGATGGCCCGCCGCGAGGACGGCGTGCTCTTCGGCGGGCGGCTCGGCACCTACAAGTACCTCGACATGCACATGGCGATCGCGAGCGCGCTCGGCATGGTCGACAACGGGCTGCGGCCCCACTTCGCGGAGGGCGCGCAGCTGATCAGCGGAGGAGTGGACGCATGACCGAGCAGGCTCCCGAGACCGGCGCCGCCGGCGAGGCGGACGAGTGGACCCTCGTCCAGCAGGCCGCGGCGGACCAGGCCCCGGCCGATCCGGCCGACCTGGAACCGGCCGCGAACGAGCGGCCCGGCGAACGTCCGGACGAGCGCCCCGACGGCGCGCCGTCCGGTGACCGCGGCCGCGACGAGCACGCCGAGGGCCTGCGCGAGGACGAGACCGCCGCGGCGGGCCCGGGCCTGCGCGTCCTGCACCGCGTCGTGATGCCCGCCGAGCGCGACTTCGACGTGCTGAAGCTCTACGTGGACGGCAACGCGGTGTTCGGCCGCCGCGCCGCCGACCTGAGCAGCGCCGCCGAGCAGGTGCGCGCCGAGCAGGACGGCGACGCGCTGCGCAGCGGCCGCTACCGGCCCGCCTCCCAGGACGACAGCGCCGAGATCATCGGCCGCCGCAGCATCGTCGTGCCGTCCGGCACCCGGGTGTCGTTCTGCAGCTACTTCAACGCGTTCCCGGCCGGCTACTGGCGCCGCTGGAGCACGGTGGAGGAGGTCCGGCTGCGGGTGCGGGCCCGCGGCGAGGCGACCATCCTGATCTACCGCTCCACCGGCAAGGGCCACCTGGAGCGCATCAAGTCGCTGCACATCGACTCCGACGCCTCCGTCGAGGAGACCGTCGACCTGCCGCTCGCCCCGTTCATCGACGGCGGCTGGTACTGGTTCGACATCGTCGCCGACGGGCGCACCGCCGTGCTGGACAGCGCGGAGTGGTGCGCGGTCACCGACCGGACCGCGCCGGGCACCGCCACCATCGGCATCACGACCTTCAACCGGCCGAAGTTCTGCGTCGAGCAGCTCACCGCGCTGGCCGCCGCCGGCGACGTCCTCGACGTGGTGGACGAGATCGTCGTCGTCGACCAGGGCACCGACCGGATCGAGGACCACCCGGACTTCCCGGCCGCCGCGCAGGCGCTCGGCGACCGGCTGCGCGTCATCGACCAGGCGAACCTGGGTGGCTCCGGCGGTTTCGCGCGGGTCATGCACGAGACCGTGGAGGCGGGCCGCAGCACCTACTCGCTGCTGCTGGACGACGACGTCATCCTGGAGCCGGAGGGCATCCTGCGGTCGGTGACGTTCGCCGACCTGGCCCGCGGCCCGATGCTGGTCGGCGGCCACATGCTCGACCTGTACAACCGGTCGGTGCTGCACGTGTTCGGCGAGTCGATCGCCCGCTACCGCTGGTGGATGGTGCCGGCCGCGCACACCCACATGTCGCACGACCTGGCGCACAACCCGCTGCGGCACACCCCGTGGCTGCACCGCCGCGCGGACGTGGAGTACAACGCCTGGTGGATGTGCCTGATCCCGGTCGAGGTCATCCGCAAGATCGGGCTGTCGCTGCCGTACTTCATCAAGTGGGACGACATCGAGTACGGGCTGCGCGCCAAGGCGGCGGGCTTCCCGACGGTGTCGCTGCCGGGCGCCGCGGTCTGGCACGTGCCGTGGCACTCCAAGGACGTCATGACCGACTGGCAGGCGTACTTCACCGAGCGGAACCGGATCATCACGGCGCTGATGTACTCGCCGTACGACCGGGGCGGGAACATGCTCAAGGAGAGCCTGTTCATCACGATCAAGCACGCGCTGGCGATGCAGTACTCGACCGCCGAGCTGATGCTGCTGGCGATCGAGGACGCGCTGAAGGGCCCGGAGGACCTGCACCCGTCGATCGTGACGAAGATGGGCGAGCTGCGGCAGCTGCGGGCCGAGTTCCCCGACGCGCAGGCCAAGGCGGACCTGGACGAGTTCCCGGCGGTCCGGCGCCGCAAGCCGCCGCGCAAGGGCCGCGACGTCGTCCCGCCGAAGAACCGGCGGGCGATGTTCCAGACGGCGCTGATGGGCGCGGCCCGGCAGATCAAGCCGGTGGGCCAGCACCCGAAGCAGCACCCGGAGGCGGTCGTCCCGCACGTCGACCAGACGTGGTGGCTGCTGACGAAGTTCAACAGCGCGCTGGTGTCGTCGGCGGACGGCACGAAGGTCGCCTGGTACCAGCGCGACCCGCAGCGGTTCTGGTCGCTGATGCGGCGGGCGTCGGCGCTGCACGCGCGGCTCGGCAAGGACTGGGCGTCGCTGAGCGAGCGGTACAAGGAGGCGCTGCCCGCCCTGACCTCGCAGGAGGAGTGGCGGGAGACCTTCGGCAGGGCGGTGCGGGAGCGGTGACCGTCGCCTCGGGGGCGCCCGCCGGGGCCGCCGCGGACGATCCGGAGCTCGTCGAGCCCGGTCGCGGCGGCGGCCTCGCGGAGGTGTTCCGCCGCCGCTACCTGCTGCGGCTGATCGTGCGGCGGGAGCTGCGCCAGCGCTACCAGGGGTCCGTGCTGGGGCTCGGCTGGTCGTACGTGCGGCCCGCCGCGCACTTCGCGGTGTTCTTCTTCGTCTCGGGGATCTTCCTCGGGATGAGCAAGCGGGTCGACCACTTCCCGATCTTCATGTTCTCCGCGCTGATCCTGGTGTCGTTCTTCAACGAGACCCTGATCAACACGACGCACTCGGTGCTCGGGAACGCGCCGCTGGTGCGGAAGGTGTACCTGCCGCGCGAGCTGTTCCCGGTGGCCTCGCTGCTGGTGTCGTTCGTGCACCTGCTGCCCGGGGTGGTGATCGTGCTGGGTGTCGCGATCGCCTGGGGCTGGAGTCCGTCGCTGCTCGCGATCGGCTCGGCGCTGCTCGGATTCGTGCTGGTGGCGACGCTGGCGATGGCGCTCGGGCTGATCTGCGCGTCGATGCACGTGTTCTACCGCGACACCAACAAGGTGGTGGACATCGCCACCCTCGTCGTCACGTGGTCGGTGCCGATGATCTACCCGTGGACGGTGGTGCGGGAGACGGCGCCGGACTGGGCGGTGGGCCTGTACCTCGCCAATCCGATCGCGACCGGGGTGCTGCTGTTCCAGCGGGCCTTCTGGTGGCCGACGACGCCCCGGACGTTCGTGTTCCCGGAACACCTGACCAGGGACGCCGGGATCCTGATGGTGTTCGCCGTGGTGCTGCTGGCGCTGGGCCAGCAGATCTTCAGCCGGCTCCAGCGCCGGTTCGCGGACGAGTTGTGAGCCGGGCACGGAGTTGGGGGCGAGGGACATGACCGGGGACGCCGCGGCCGGCGCCGCGCCCCGCGCGGTGGTGGTCGACCGGGTGACCAAGCAGTTCACGCTGCGGCACGCGCGCTCGATCAAGGACATGACGGTGCGGGCGCTGCGCCGGGAGCGGCTGCGCGACCGGTTCACCGCGCTGGACGGGGTCTCGGCGACGATCCGGGTCGGCGAGGCGGTCGCGCTGCTCGGCGTGAACGGGTCCGGCAAGAGCACCATGCTGAAGATCATCTCCGGGGTGATGCCGCCGGACGCCGGCTCGGTGCGGGTCCGCGGCCGGCTGGCCGGGCTGATCGAGGTCGGCGCCGGCCTGCACCCCGAGCTCACCGGCCGGGAGAACGTGTTCCTCAACGGCGCGATCCTCGGCATGGACCGGGCGGAGACGCTGCGCAAGTTCGACGCGATCGTGGAGTTCGCCGACGTCGGCCGGTTCCTCGACCAGCCGGTGCGGTTCTACTCCTCGGGCATGTTCATGCGGCTGGCGTTCTCGATCGCGGTGCACACCGAGCCCGACGTGTTCCTCATCGACGAGGTGCTCGCCGTCGGCGACCCGCTGTTCCGGGACAAGTGCATCTCGCGGCTGCACGAGTTCCGCGACAGCGGCAGCACGATGGTGATCGTCGCGCACGACGTCCGGCTGCTGCGGCAGATCTGCACGCGCGGCATCTTCCTGGAGCAGGGCCGGGTGGTCTGGGACGGCGACATCGAGACCGCGACCGACCTGCTGGTGACCAAGCGCCAGGAGCGCCGCCGCGCCCTGGCGGCGGAGAACGGGCGCGACGGACCCGGCGGCGCCGGCGCCGGCCGGGCCGGCGGCCCGGGCGCGGCCGGCGCGCCCGCTCCCGTCTCCTAGGGTGCGCCACCGGTCTCCCGCGCTCCGGTCCGCGGAGCGACGTCTTCCGAAGGGTGTGTGATGCTGGGCGCCAGCGCACGGCGGCGGCGACCGGCCGCGCCGTCCCCCGCCGTCCCGTTCCTCGCGGTGCTGCTCGCGGCGCTGCTCGCGCTCGCCGGGTGCGGGCCGTCCGGCGGGTCCGGCCACCCGCCGAACGGCAAGGGCGGCCGCACCACGGCGGGGCCGGGCCCGAAGGGCGCGCGGCCGAACATCGTCTACGTCCTCACCGACGACCTGTCGTGGGACCTCGTCGACTACATGCCGCACGTCAAGGAGCTGCAGAAGCGCGGCCTCACGTTCTCCAACTACTTCGTCGCCGACACGCTGTGCTGCCCGTCCCGGGCCACGATCCTGACCGGCATGTACCCGCACAACACCGGGGTGCTCAGCAACGACCCGCCGACGGGCGGGTTCCAGGTCTTCAACAACCGGGGCGACGAGAAGGTCACGTTCGCCACGGCGCTCCAGCAGGCCGGCTACAGCACGGCGCTCATGGGCAAGTACCTCAACGGCTACGAGACGACGAAGAAGCAGGGGTCGTCCCGCACCTACGTCCCGCCCGGCTGGTCGGAATGGCAGGTCACCGGGCTCGGGTACGCGAACTACAACTACGACCTGAACAGCAACGGGGCGCTCGTCCACCACGGCCGCAAGCCGGGCGACTACCTCAACACGGTGCTGCAGGCGAAGGGCGTCGACTTCATCCGCCGCTCGGCGCAGGCCGGGAAGCCGTTCATGCTGGAGATGTCGACGTTCACCCCGCACGAGCCGGCGACGGCCGCGCCGCAGGACGCGCACGCGTTCGCCGGGGCCAGGGCGCCCCGCACGCCCGGCTTCAACGAGGCCGACATCCGCGACAAGCCCGGCTGGCTGCGCAAGTACCCCAAGATCAACAAGCGGCAGCTCCGGAAGGTGGACAACGCCTTCCGCAAGCGGGTGCGCGCCGTCCAGTCGGTCGACCGGATGATCGGCCGGCTGGAGGAGGCGGTGAACGCCTCGGGGCAGGCCGCGAACACCTACTTCGTCTTCAACTCCGACAACGGCTACCACCTCGGGCAGCACCGGCTCGTCGAGGGGAAGCTGACCGCCTACGAGACCGACATCCGGGTGCCGCTGATCGTCGCCGGCCCCGGCGTCCCGGCCGGGCGGACCGAGACGCGGTTCGCGCAGAACACCGACATCTGCCCGACGTTCGAGGAGCTCGGCGGCGCGGCGCCCGCGGCCGCCTCGGCGGACGGCCGGTCCCTGGTGCCGCTCCTGCACGGCCAGAACGCGACCGGCTGGCGCACCACCGCGTTCATCGAGCACCGCGGCCCGAACTTCAGCCACGACGACCCCGACATCCCGCAGAAGTACGGCGGCAACCCGCCCACCTATCAGGCCGTCCGCACGGCGAACGAGCTGTACGTGGAGTACGAGAACGGCGAGCACGAGTACTACGACCTCAAGCGCGACCCGTGGGAGCTGACCAACATCTGGAACTCCGTGCCGGAAGCGCGCAAGGCGGAGCTCCACTCGCTGCTCAGCTCGTACCGGACCTGCCGCGGCGCCAACTGCCGGAACCTGTGACGCGCGCTCAGCGGCGCCGCTCGAAACCCCAGATCTGCGGCTCGCGGTCGTTGCACGTCCACGCCCGCACGGCGGCACCGGAGTCCTGCGCGCCCTCGGTCACCTCCAGGCACCTGCCGTCCGCCCGTCCCGCGACCGTGTAGGACGAGCCGGCCACCCGGACGAGCGACAGGCCCTGGCAGCCGGCGGCCGCACAACCCTTTGTCTCGGCGTTGCGGAGCCACAGGACCCCGGTGCCCGCGTCCCGCCCCAGCGTCCAGCGCTGCCGCGGCCGCCGGTCGTCGCAGGGCAGCTGGACCAGCGCGCCACCCGGCCCGCCCGCGTCCAGGCACAGCCCGCTGCGGGCGTTGCGCAGCCGGTACGTCCCGTCGTCCGGCGCGGCCGGCCCGGCGTCCAGCGACGCGGCCCCGACGTAGGCGTGGCAGCCGCCGTCCTTCGCGCGCTCGGTCGCGACCTCCAGCAGCACGTGGCCGCCTTCGAGCGGCAGCAGGGACGAGCTGTAGTTGGCGCAGACGATCTCCGACTCGTCGGGGTCGGACGAGAACGGCACGGCCACCGGCGCGGGCATCTCGTACCAGCGCCCGTACCCGTTCTCGGTGCTCACGAGGACGGTCGAGCCGCTCGCCGGCCGCGCCAGCGCGCCCTCGGCGTCGCGGACGAGCCCGCCGACGAGCAGCAGCCGCCCGTCCGGGCCACCGCCGGGCGCCCACGCCACCGTGGGCGCGTGGTACAGGTAGTCGCCGTCCGCGGTCCGGGCGACGGTGCCCTCGTCGCCCGGGTCGCCCCACGACCAGCCGTCCGCGGACCTGCGGTAGTGGACCCGGCACGACGTGGAGGCGGACGACCCGCAGATCTCGTACACCATGAAGTAGCCGCCGCTCGGCAGCCGCGTCACCACCGGCATCCCCGGACGGTCGTGCCGGTCCGTCGCGACGACCGTCGTCGCCGACCCCCAGGTCGCCCCGCCGTCCGCGGACACGACCTCCACGATGACCTGGTCATGCCCGGACCGCGTCTCGTCGGAGTAGTAGCAGACGATCCGGCCCTGCGCGTCGATCGCCAGCTCCGGCTCCCACAGGCCCTCGTCCCATGGCGTTCCCTCGGGCGCGACCACCGGGCTCGACAGGTACGTCCAGCTGCGTCCGCCGTCCACGCTGCGCCAGACGCGGATCTCGGGGCGGCGGCCCGGCGCGCGCTTCTTCATCCCGAACGTGCCCGCCCACAGCAGCGTCCCGGCGGGCTGCGCGCCGAGCGGCCGGGGGAGCTCGAGCAGGCTGCCGCAGCAGCTCCCGCGTCCCTGGCCGGCGGTGGGGTCGCTGATCTCCGACAGCGGGCGGAACGTCCGGCCGGCGTCGTCGCTCGCGTAGAACCGGGCGATGTCGGTGACGCCGCCGCCGCTGGACGCGGCCACCCCCACGACGATCCGGCCGTCCCGCAGCCGGACGGCCCTCGGGTACATCGCGCCGCGGTCGTCCAGCCGGCGGGCCGCGAAAGGGGCGGGCACGGCGCCGGGGGCGGCGCTCGTCGGCCGGGCCCGCCGTTCGGGCGCGGCCCGCTTCCCGGGCGTGCCCCCGCAGCCGGCCAGCGCCAGCACCGTCACGAGCAGCGCCGCGACCAGCCGTCTCGTCCGCATGGTCAGGCCCTGATGGACCGGCTCATCCATTGCAGGGCCTGCGGCAGGACACGGTTCCATGTTGAGAAGTTGTGGCCGCCGCTGTCCAGCACGAGCGAGGTCGCGCGCATCGGCGGCTTGACCATGGACAGGAACCGCTCGGTGCCCTCCTTGTTCTTCTCCCCGACCTCGCTGGTGGTGACGAGCACCGACACCGGCGGCGGAGGCAGGTGCCGCAACCGCCAGAACAGGTCGTTCTCGTTGCGGACGGCCTGGCTGCCGCCGTAGAGGTCACCGGTCGTGATGTCCTTGATGGCGCCGTAGTAGCCGGACAGGGACGCGGCGGCGGAGTACACGTCCGAGTCGCGCATGGCGAGCTTCAGCGAGCAGTAGCCGCCGGTGGACAGGCCGAAGACGCCCCAGCCGTTGCGGTCGGCCGCGACGCGGTACTGGGAGCGGACGGCCTCGGGGAGGTCCTGGGAGAGGAACGTGCCGGTCTGCGGCCCGCCGGGGATGTCCATGCACTCGGTGTCGCGGCCGCGCACCATCGAGGGGCGCAGCAGCACGTACACCGTCGGCTGCACCCGCCCCTGCTTGATCTCGTCCCGCGCCGTCTGCGGCACCTTCACCTGCGTGACCAGGTTCCGGAGGGCGCCGGGGTAGCCGCTGAGGCCGACGGCGACGGGGAAGCGGCGCTTGTCCTGGCCGGGCTGGAAGTACTGCGGCGGCAGGTACACGTAGGCGTGGGAGTGCAGCCCCGACCGGACGCCGCGGATGTCGACGGTGTCGATCCGGCCGTCGGTGCTCGGCGATCCGCCGATGTCGATCTCCGGCTTGCGCCGGATCAGTTTCGCGGTGACCGGGCCGCCCTTGCCCTGCACGGTCACGAGGTGCCCGCCGCCGATCCCGCCCGCGCCGGCGAGCTCGCCCCAGTCGGCGTAGAAGTCGAAGTGCCGGTTGACCGTGACCAGGACCAGGAGCGTGACGAGGAGCTGGCAGAGCAGGAACGCGCCGAGCCGTCCGGCGACCCGGCCGGCGCCGCGTCCGGCGAGCCGGCCCCAGCCCCAGACGGTGGCGGTGAGGGCGGCGAGCACGGCGGCGATCAGCACGCTTGTCAGAGGCCAGCCGGTCAGCGACACACGGGCTCCTTACCTCGGGCTCCCAGGGATTCGTCGATATCGGACATTACCGGTCCGAGGCGATCACCCGGTCCCGGCTGTGTGAACGCGTTCCGTCGCTGCCGCCTTGTGGTTTTCGGGCGGGCCGATGTGGGGGGCGTGGCCGGGTGCGGCCAGCGTTGGGGGGAGCGGGGTGTCCGATGTTTGCCGCAGGTGGGCCCCGTGACCGAAATGGCGGTCCGTGTCGCACTTCCCGGCCCATGTTCGGGCGAACGTGACACGCGACCCCGGCAGGCTCTTTACTCTTGCGGTGTAGGTGAACCGATACCGCTGACGAACCGAACGGCAACCCCCAGGCGTTTCCCCCGTTCCGCGACTCCCAGGGGTCTCACGACGTGACGGACATGGCGAGCGGGTCCGCGATGGCGCGGCTCACACAGGCCGACCGCGTCTACGTGGGCTGGCGCTACGCGCAGGTGCACCCGGACCCGGGGCCGCCCCCCGGCGTGCCCGAGCCGGCCGAGCGGCCCCCCGCCGGGCCGCCCGCGCGGCGTCCCGGCGAGCACCTGACCGCGCGCCCCCTGCGGATCGCCACCGGCGGCACGTTCGCGGGCGTCGCGCTGTTCCTGGCGTGCGGCGTCGCCGGGCTGCTGCCGTGGGCGTTCGCGGGCGTCGCGCTACTGGCGTGCGCCGTCGTCCTCGCCATCACCGGCGGCGCGCTGTGGCGCGACGAGCAGGCCGTCCGGGAGCGGCTCGCCGACGAGCGGGACCGCACCGCGCGCGAGCAGGCCCGCCGCGCCCGGGAGCGGGACGCCGCGCAGCGCGCCTACGACGACGCCCGCCGCGAATGGGAGCGGCGGCACCGGGCCTACGAGAGCCAGCGCGAGTGGTACCCGGTCGCGGTCCCGCCCGGCGTCGACCGGGTGGACGTCGTCGGCGGGACGCTCGCCGGCTGGTCCGCCGCCGTGACGACGATGGGCGCGGCGCGGCTCGCCGTCGGCGCCCGGCTCACCGTCATCGACCTGTCCGAGGGCGCCGTCGCGCACGACCTGCTGCGCCTCGCCGCCGACCGCGGCGACGACCCGCTGGTCTGGGTGCTGCCCGCCGACCTGCCGCGCCTCGACATGTCGCGGGGGCTGAGCCAGGAGGCGCTCGCGGACGTCCTGTCGCTGGTGGTGAGCGCCGGCGAGGAGGAGGGCGGCACCCGCGACCTGTCGTTCGACAACTCGATCCTGGAACGGCTCATCGAGGTCCTCGGCCCGGACGCGACGATCCCGCGGATCACCGCGGCGCTGCGCGTCCTCGCCCAGGTCGGCGACCCGCGCGACGACCTGCGCAAGGGGCTGCTCACCGACGAGCAGCTGGAGCGGGTCGCGACGATGTTCGGCCGCGACGCCACCGACCGGATCGTGGTGCGCCGCGCGTGGGCGCTCGAAGCGCAGCTCCGCAAGCTGGAGAAGCTCGCGACGGAGCCGGTGGGGCTGCCGCCGTCCCGGCTGCACGTCGTGTCGATGGACCGCCGCGCCGGCGTCCTCACCAACCGGATCCTCGGCACGTACGTGACGACGGCGCTGACGCACCGCATCCGCGAGTCGCCGCCCGGCGGCCGCTGGGACCACACGCTCTTCCTGTGCGGTGCCGAGAAGCTGCGCGGCGACGTCCTGGACCGGCTCATCGACGCCTGCGAGGCCACCGGGACGGGGCTCGTCCTGATGTACCGGTCGATCCCGCGGCACGTGCGGGAGCGCCTCGGCCGCCGGGGGCACGCGGCGGTCGGGTTCATGCGGCTCGGCAACCCCGAGGACGCCCGCGTCGCCGCCGAGCACATCGGCACCGACCAGCCGCTGCTCGTCGCGGAGATCACCGACTCGGCGGGCGAGACGCTGTTCGACGTGGCGGGGGAGAGCTACGCCAGCACCGTCGCCTACGCCCGGCCGCGCGGCGACGGCCTCACCGACCCGGTCTGGTCGCCGCTGCCCGCGCCCGCCGCCGACGACTCCGTGCTGGTCGAGGGGATCAGCTCGGCGACGGCGTGGGGCCGGACGGTCACCGCCGGGGGCGCCGCGAAGCAGCGGTTCCGCGAGCTGCTCGTCGAGCCGCCGCAGCTGCAGGAGCTGCCGCCGACCGCGATGGTCTTCACGCACTCCGGCGCGACGGGCCGCCGGATCATGCTGGTGGACGCCAACCCCGGCATCATCACGCTGCCGACCGCGCACTCGATGGAGTTCGAGGAGTACCTGCGCGAGCAGGAGGCCCTCGAACGCGCCGCCGGCGAGGAGACGGAGACCGATGAGGCCGCCGGCGAGCCGACCGGCGACGAGGCCGGGCCGTCAGACGCCGCCGCCGGGCCGCCGGACACCGATGCGCCGCCGCCCGCGCCGCGCGCCCGGCACGCGCTGCCGCGCGGCGCCGCGCCCCGCCCGCCCCGGATCGTCCCGCCGCTGAAGCCCAACGGCCGGCACAAGGCCGACCCGCCCGCCTGAGGGGCGGCGGGCGGTGGCGCGCCCGGGAGGCGAGGGTCAGGATGGTCGGGTGACGTTCCCCCCAGGTTCCATGCCGCCCGGTATGCCCCCGTACGGACGGGAGGCGGGCGTGCCGCCCGGCGCGCCGCCGCCCCGGATGGGCGGGACGGGCCGCGGGGCCGCCGGCGAGTGGGGCGAGGCGGTCGCGCTGCCGGGCCCCTGGTACCGGATCCAGGCGATCCCGGCGCCGCAGCGGAACGCGTCCGCCGAATGGGACTTCGTCAGCGTGCTGCCCGCCGCGCTGTCGGCGGCGCGGCGGAACCGCCCGTTCGTCGTCGGCTGGCTGTCGGCGGGCGGCGGCGCCCCGCTGGAGCTGATCACCAACGCGGGCCCGATCGGCGCGCCGGGACCGGACGGGGAGGCGCAGGGCCTGCTGTTCCCGAGCGGCGCCCGCGGCGTCCGGGTCGGCGAGGGCTGGCTGCGGCAGGCGGCCCGGATGGCCTGGACGCGCTGCCCCGGACGGCTCGCCCCGCAGGTCGGCCCCGCCGACGCGGGCCCCGGCCTGTTCGAGGCGACGCTGGTCACGCTGATGGAGCGGCCGTTCGGCTGGTTCGTGGTCGCCGAGCCGTGCGACGAGCGGCTGATCGACACCGAGATGCGCGAGCTGCACCACGAGCTGCGGATGCTGCGGCGCGGCGAGGACGAGCAGGCCCGGCTCGCCGTCGCCCGCGCCGACCAGCGGCTCGCCGAGCTGGACGCGTTCCGCGAGGCGGGGCTCTGGCAGGTCCGGGTCGTCGCGGGCGCGGCGTCGCAGGCGGAGCTGGGGCAGATCGCGCCGGTCCTCGTCGGCTCGATGGAGCTCGGCCACCACCCGTACCGGCTGCGGTCGGGGCACGGCAGCGGCACGTTCGAGGAGATGCTGCGGCCGGGCGCGGAGCCGGCGCCGCTGCGCGCGGGGGCGGAGCCCGAGCAGCGGTACCCGTTCGTCGCGACGGCGGGCGCGCTGTCGGCGCTGGCCGGGCTGCCGCGCCGCGAGGTCCCGGGCCTGCGCGTCCTGGACGCCGGGTACTTCGACGTGACGTCGGAGACCGACGACGCGCCGTCCCCCCGGCCCGAGGCGCGGATCGAGCTGGGCGCGATCCTCGACGGCCAGGACCGGCAGGTCGGCACGTTCACCGTCCCCCGCTCGACGATCAACCGGCACGTGTTCGTGACGGGCGCGACCGGCGCGGGCAAGTCGCAGACCGTCCGGCACCTGCTGGAGCAGCTGACCCGCGCGGGGGTGCCGTGGCTGGCGATCGAGCCGGCGAAGTCGGAGTACGCGGCGATGGCGGGCCGCATCGAGGACCTCGGCGGACCGGTGACGGTGGTGAACCCGTCCGACCCGGCGTCGGTGCCGCTGTCGGTGAACCCGCTCGCGCCCGAGCCCGGCTACCCGGTGCAGGCGCACATCGACATGGTCCGCGCGCTGTTCCAGGCCGCGTTCGACGCCGAGGAGCCGTTCCCGCAGATCATGGCGCAGGCGCTGCAGCGCGTCTACGAGACGAACGGCTGGGACGTGGTGACCGGCGCGGGCGTCCCCGGCTCGCTGATCGAACCGGCGGTCCCCACCCTCGAACAGCTGCAGAACGCGGCGCTCCAGGTGATCCAGGACGTCGGGTACGGCCGCGAGCTGATGGCCGACGTGCAGGGGTTCGTGGACGTCCGGCTCCGCTCCCTGCGGATCGGCTCCGCCGGGCGGTTCTTCGAGGGCGGCCACCCCGCCGACATCGGCGGGATGCTCCGCGACAACATCGTCCTGGCCATCGAGGACGTCGCGAACGACGAGGACAAGGCGTTCCTCATGGGCACGCTGATCATCCGGATCGTCGAGCACCTGCGGATGCGCGAGCGGCGCCGTGACCGCTCCGACGGCCCGGCGCTGCGGCACGTCATCGTGATCGAGGAGGCGCACCGGCTGCTGCGCAACCGGGGGCCCGAGCGCGGCAGCTCGCACGCCGTCGAGCTGTTCGCCGGGATGCTCGCGGAGATCCGCGCGTACGGCGAGGGCATCATCGTCGCCGAGCAGATCCCGACCAAGCTCGTCCCCGACGTGATCAAGAACACCGCGCTCAAGGTCGTGCACCGGCTGCCCGCGCACGACGACCGGCACCAGGTCGGCGCGGCGATGAACCTGGACGCCGACCAGTCCCGCGAGGTCGTGTCGCTGCGCCCGGGCGTCGCCGCGGTGTTCGCCGACGGGATGGACCGGCCGCTGCGCGTCCGCGTCCCGCTCGGCGAGGGCCGCGAGGCCGAGTTGCCCGGCCCGCCGCCTCCGGTGGACGGCCGCCGGTCGGCGGCGTGCGGCTGCGAGTGCCGGTCGGGCCGCGCCTGCACCCTCTACGAGCTGCGCGAAGCCGACCTCGTCGCGGGCCATCCGGACTGGGCGTGGCTGCGGCTGTGGGCGGACACCCTCGTCCTCGCGCACGTGGTGAACCGGCCGGTGCCCGCCGTCCCGCCGGAGCTGGGCCGGGCCTGGTCGCGCCTCGCGCCCCGGCTCCGCGAGTGCGCGCTCGCGACCGTCCTGGAACGCGCCGTGACCCGCCGGTCGTGGGCGCTGCGGACCGTGTACCCGCCGTCCGAGCTGACCGCCACCGCCGCGGGCGCCGCGCAGCGGCTCCTCGGCGGCGGCACCGGCACCGCGGCGCCCGCGGCGCCCGGCCCGAACTGGGTGATCCCGCAGGTCCGCTGGCTGCACGAGCTCGACCGGCTGTTCCCCTACGGCGCGGGCGTGCCCGACAAGCACGCGCCCGCGCCGCCGCTGGACTACCAGCTGCCCGGCCTCAAGCAGCCGCCGCAGCCGAAGTTCGGCCACCGGCTGCGCGCGCTGCGCCGCCACCCGCTGTCCATGGAGCTGGACCGCAACCGCCCGCTCGCCCTCACCGCGATCGAGGGCGACGACGAGAACGCGGGCTTCTACGCCGACCTCGCGGTCGTCGCGATCGGCCTCCCCGAGGACGAGCAGATCGAGGACGCCGCCCGGACGATGCGCGTCGAGGAGTGGCTGGAACCCGTGCTGAGCTGGCCGGAACGGTTCGTCGAGCCGTTCGCCGACCCGTCCGCCGGCCTGCCGTTCCTGTCCCGGGACCCCGGCCCCGGCCCCGGCGGCGGCGGGGATCCCGGCGCGGGTGGCGCCGACGATGCGTGAGCGGTCCACGACGATGCGGTCACGATTCGGTGATAACTGACCCGAATGCCGCATCCGCCGCTAGATTCTTTCCCCGCACCGGCCCGCCCACCCGCGGAGGAAGCGGCACATGGACCCGCAGACCGACGACCGGACCCGCCCGCGGGACACCGGCGGGCACCCGCGGACCCCTCCGGAGCCGTTCTTCCGGCACGCGCCGCAGGCCGCCGACGCCGCCGGGCAGCCGCTGCAGAGCGCCACCCGCTACCTGTCCGCCGCGGTCTACCTCGACCAGCGGCTCTGCGACCGGGTCATCGCCGAGTTCCTCGACGACGAGCACCGCGCCGTCGTGCCGTCCTTCGGCTTCGACCTCGGCCCGGTGATCCTGCACGCGGTGCGCGCCCGCCGGTTCCGGCTCGTCCGCGACCTCGCGATCATCGCGGTGTTCGTCGTCGCGTGGCTGCTCGTGCCGGCCATCGCCGCGCTGTACCTGCTGGTCACGCTGCTGCTGCACGTCCCGTGGCGGCGGCTGCGGTGGCGGTGGCGGCTGGCGATCGGCTGGCTCGTCGCGCTGGGCCTGGCGCCGGTGGTCCTGTTCGGGCTGCGGGGCGGGCAGCAGGGCCTCGAAGGCTACGAGGAGCAGGACAACACCGGCTTCCTCGACTCGATGCAGACCGACCACACCCTGCTGACCATCATGCTGCTGTTCCTCGTGATGGCGACGATCGTGTTCGGCCATCTCGCGGTCGTCTTCTACACCCTGGCCCGCGACCTCGGCCCCGGCGCCACCGGACCCGGACCGCGCACCTACAGCGAACGGGTCCGGCTGGTCATCGAGCGGGTCCGCTCGGCGCAGCACGGCAACGTGACGCTCTACTCCGGCGCCAACCCCTTCATCGGCGCGGGCGACGTGACCGCGCCCTGGTCCCGCGTCTGGTCCATCGCGCTGGAACTGGACCGCGCCGCGTCCGGCTCCCGTCCTCCGGGCGCCGACGGCGACGCCGCCTCCCCGGGCCTCGATTCCCCCGGCGCCGCCGCGTCCCCCGACGGCTCCGGCTCCGCGCCTGGGCCGCGGCGGGTCGACGCCGTCACCATGCACGAGCGCATCCGCGCGAAGATCCTGCGGATGCGGGACGAGGCGCTGCCGCCACGGCCCGGCGAACCCGCCCCGGAACCGACCCCGCTGCCCCCGAACGAGCGCATCACCGGCCTGGTCAGCGACGTCCACATCGTCGGCCGCGGCCGCTGCCCGCAGCGGACCCGTCCCGTCGACGCGGTGACCGGCCGCTGGTTCCAGGGGCATCCGCTGATCGACGCGACCGCCGGCGTGCCGTTCTCCGTCGCCTCGCCCGAGGCGGTCGAGGCGATGATGCGGCACCCGCAGGCCGACCTGCGCTGCTACCAGCGCGTCACCGTCGCCGGGCACGGCCAGGCGATCGACGCGCCGGACGGCCGCCCCGTCGCCCCCGCCGAGGAGAAGGACGTCGTGCTCTCCGCGTTCGTCTACCTCGCGGTCGAGGGACGCATGCTGTACGGGCAGTTCGTCGCGACGGTCCTGCCGCCCGTCCGGGAGGAGTACCGCATCGTCGACCGGCTGCCCGACTGGGACGCGGTGACCCTGCTGTTCCGCACGCTGACCGAGAGCTGGCGGACGGTGCTGGCCGGCACGCTGCTCGCCTGGCCGCGGATGCTCACCACCTGCTGGACGATGGCCCGCAGCCTCGTCGCGGCGACCTCGTCCGGCAACCCGGCGCGCAAGACCTCGCACGACTACGGCGCGCGGATCAGCGTCCGGGAGCTGTTCGCGGAGGACGGCTTCGCGACGTTCGTGCAGGAGACCGACGTCGACAAGTACATGCGGCTGATCGAGCGGCGGGTGAACGAGGCGATCCTCGACTACCTGTCGGACGAGTGCGGGATCGACGTGTCGGCCTACCGGGCGCAGGCCGGCGTCATCCTGAACCAGGGCGTCATCATGACCGGCGGGACCGTCCACGGGCAGGTCGCGTCCGGGCGCAGCGTCGAGCAGCGGCAGACCCGCATCAACCCCTGAACCTCGCGGAGGACGGCATGGCGCAGCACGGCGACCGGGGCATCAGCATCGGCGGGCACGCGAACGTGTCCGGCCAGGTCGCGAGCGGCGACCACGTCACGCAGAACCAGCGGATCGCCGGGGCGTCCGGTCCGGACGTCGCGGACGCCCTCGCCCGCGTCGAGCGGCTGCTGGAGCGGCACGCCGCCGAGCTCCCGGAAGCGGCGCGGGCCCACCGCGACCTCGCCGACGTCCGCGAGGAGGCGCAGGAGGACGACCCGGACCCCGAGCGCATGGGCGGCGCGCTCGCCCGGCTCGGCCGCCGCGTCGCCGGGGTCGCGGCGCTGGCCGAAGCGGTCCGCGCCCTCGCCGCCGCCGTCGGCATGGGCGGCTGACCGGGCCGCGCTCCGTCAGGGGCGCGCCGCGTCGAACAGGAGCAGGCGCAGCCATTCGATGAAGTGGCGGTCGCCCAGGTGCGGGTTCCAGACCAGGTCGATGCCGAGCCCGGGGAGCGGGAACGGGAACTCCTCGATCCGCAGGCCGACGAGGTCCCGCATCTCGGCGGCCACCCGGTGGCGGAGCAGGGCGACGCCGCCGGCCCGCCCGACCAGGTACGGGACGAGCAGGAAGTCGGAGACCAGCCGGCCGACCCGGTAGCGGATCCCCTTCTCGTCGAGCACCGAGTACGGAAAGGGCCGCCGCTCGGTGTCCACGACCACGTGCGGCTGCGTGGTCAGCAGGTCGAGCGCGCTCGCCTCCGGCGGCGCGCCGGCCGCGGCCACCACCACGATGCGGTCGTCGTACAGCCGCTCGCGCGGGTACGGCGACGCGAACCCCTCGGAGATCAGCACGGCGTCGACGCCGTGCTCGGTGAAGGTGGACTCGGCCGGCACGGTGATCGTCCGGATCCGCAGCGTCGCGTTCGGGGCGCGCTCCGCCACGAGCCGTCCGAGCCGCCCGCCGAGGACGAACGCGGTGCTGGTGGTCATCGCGACGGTGATGACGCGGCGGTCCGTCGCCGGGTCGAAGCCGGGGAAGGCGACCACGTCCGCGGCGTGCCGCAGCGTCGCCCGCAGCGGCGCGATCAGCTCCATCGCGCGCGGCGTCAGCGTGACGGCGTTCCCCTGCCGGACGAGGAGGTCGTCGCCGAGCAGGCGCCGCATGCGGCCGAGGGCGTGGCTCATCGCGGGCTGCGTGAGGCCGACGCGCTCGGCCGCCCTGGTCACCGAGCGCTCCTCCAGCAGCGCGAGCAGGGGCACCAGCAGGTTGAGGTTGACCGACGCCAACCGGTCCAGCCCGGAGCTCGCGGCGCCCGTACCGTCGTCGCTCATAGCGACGAAACTCTACGCGGCACGCCGGCTCGCGCGGCCGGTCGGCTCAGGCGGGCGGCCGGCTCAGGTGGCCGCTCGGCTCGCGCGGCGCAGCCGGGGGATCGGGATGCGGTGGTTCAGCGCCACGGCCGTGCCGGAGCCGTCCTCACGGGTCCAGCGCATCAGCGCCGGCCCGCCGGGCCCGCCCTCGAGGTACACCGGCTCCCCGTCCACGGGGAGACGCCCGGCGGCCTTGAGGCTGACACCGAACTGCTCGGTCCAGAAGTACGGCTCGAAGCGCAGCGGCGGTGCCTCGTCCCCACGCACGAGGGCGGCGGCGGCCACCTTCGCCTGCTCGATCGCGCTGCTCCACAGCGGGACGCGCCGCCGGCCGTGCGGCGCCGGGAACGCCGCCAGGTCGCCGGCCGCCGCGATATCGGGACGCACGAGCCCGCGCGGGTCCACCTGCACGACCCCGCCGTCCGCCAGTCCCGTGCCCGCGAGCCACTCCGTGTTCGGGACGTCGCCGACGGCCGACACCACCAGCTCCGCCTCGACGGCCGTTCCGTCGGCGAGCGCGACCCGGGCGTCGTCCGCACGGCCCTCGATCCGGGCCGCGGCGGTCTCGACGATCGTCAGCCCGCGGTCGAGCGCGGCCCTGACGAGGACGTCCGCGAGGTACGGCCCCAGCTGCGCGGTCAGCGGGACGCCCTGGGAGACGAGCGTGACCCGGCAGCCCGCCGCCAGGCACGCCGAGGCGATCTCCATGCCGAGCGGGCCGCCGCCGACCACGGCGACCGGCGGGCGTCCCGCGAGCCGTCCGCGCAGGGCCAGCGCGTCGTCGAGGCCGCGCAGCGTGAGCTCGCCGGGCAGGCCGGACAGACGCCGCGCGCGGGACCCGGTCGCGATCACGAGCCCGTCGTAGGGGAGGCCGGAGCCGTCGCCGAGCCGGACGAGCCGTCGCTCCACGTCCAGCCCGCACACCCGGACCCCGAGGATCTCCTCCGCCCCGTGCGTCGCGGGCGGCAGCTCGTGCGCCGCCGTGCCGCCGCCGTCGAGCAGCAGCGCCTTCGACAGCGCCGGCCGGCTGTACGCCGCGTGCGGCTCGTCGCCGACGATGGTCAGCTCACCGTCGAACCCGTTCGCCCGCAGCGCGTCCGCCGCGGTGAGCCCGGCGATGCCGTTGCCGGCGACGACGACCCGCCTCATCGGGGCGCTCACGCGAGGCGCAGGGCCGCGACGGGGCAGACCCGGACGGCGGCGCGGGCGAGCGGGGCCTCGGCGTCGCCGATCTCCTCGCGGTCGAGGACGAGCTCGCCCTCGTCGTCGAGGTGCATCAGCCGCGGCGCGGCCTCCTCGCAGAGGCCGTGCCCCTCGCAGCGGGGGCGGTCGAGGACGATCTTCATGCGGGGAGCACTTCCAGGACGGGGAGCTTCTCGATGCTCCGGGTGATGTTGCTCGGCACGCGCACCTCGGGGCCGGCGACGAGCCGCCCGACGCGGCGCGCCAGCGCCCCGATGACCGCGTGGCCTTCGAGGCGGGCCAGGCCCTGCCCGGCGCAGCCGTGCGGGCCGTAGCCGAACGACAGGTGGTCGACCGGGTTGCGCTCGACCAGGAATGCGTCGGGGTCGGCGTAGTGGCGCGGGTCCCGGTTGCCGGCGCCGAACAGGATCGCGACCTTCGCCCCCGCAGGGATCACGGCGCCGTCGATCTCCACGTCCCGGGTCGCGCGGCGTCCCCAGGCGTGGACCGGGGCCCAGTAGCGGAGCACCTCGTTGAACGCGGCCGGCACCAGCGACGGGTCGTCCCGCACCTGTGCGAGCTGCTCGGGGTGCGCGGCGAAGAGGGCGACGACGTTGCCGATGGACGCGATCGTGGTGTCGACGCCGGCGCCCAGGTACTGGTGGATGATGTGGCCGGCGGAGCCGGCCGGGATCTCGCCGCGGGCCTCGGCCTCGAAGACGCCGCGCCCGACCGAGCCGGGCGCGAGGTCCTCGGCGGTGACCTCCGCGCACCAGCCGTACAGCTCGCCGGCGATCGGGAAGCTCTCCTCGGTGCGCCGGTTCATCGGCCCGATGACCTGCATCGCCGCCTGCCCCCAGCGCAGCATGCGGGCGCGGACGCCGCCGGTGAACCCGATGAGGTCGGCGACGACCTCGAGCGGGAAGGCGCGGGCCAGCGCGTCGACGGCCTCGAACGAGCCCCGGGCGGCGAGGTCCGCGACGAGCGCGTCGGCCTTGGCGTCGATGCCGTCCTTGAGCCCGCGCAGCGCCCGCGGCGACAGGCCGGCGGCGAGGGCCGCGCGCAGCCGGGTGTGCTCGGGCGGGTCCGAGGCGAGGGACGTGCCGGCCAGGGCCTCGTTGACGGCCGGGTTGAAGCCGATGGCGCCGGCGGAGGAGAACGTCTCCCAGTCGCCGAGGGCGCCGCGGATCGCGTCGTACCGGGTGAGGGCGTACACGTCGTTCGCGGGGAGGCGGACGACGGCGCCGAGGTCGCGGAGCGCCGCGTACGCCGGGTACGGGTCGACGAGCACCCGATCGTCGAACAGGTCGATATCGGAGACGGGCGGGACTGGATCGGTCATCGGTTCACCTCGGTTCGCTTCGCTGGAGCCCAGTGAAGCGACCCAAGTCACATGAGGCAAACAAATGTTCGACATGGGTCGACATGCACGAGATGCATCCCGCCCCGTCGATCGAGAAGCGGCGCTACGCCGATCCGGCTCCCGGCGTGAGGGCCTTTGCCGTTACCCGTGAACCGTCAGATGTTGTCGCCGTCGCGGGCCGGGAGCCCGGCCTGCTCGGCGATGGGCGTCCAGTAGCCGATGAACTCGTTCTTGGCGTCCGTCGCCTGCTGGTTCACGTCCGCCACCTCGTCGTCGGACGGGCAGCCGGGCGAGACGTCCAGGTACCGCTGGTTCGACTCGACCGACGCGCGCAGCGCCCGCACCAGCGCGTCCTTCATCGCGGTGCCGTTGTCGAGCGCGCTGACGTCCAGGGCGTTCGCCTTGTCGAGCTGCGACTGCCGCTCGTCGTGGATGCGCTGGAGGCCGTCGGTGGGGCAGCCGTCGGCGACGACGGTGCCCAGCTCGGAGCGGGTCCCCGCCATGTCCTCGATCAGGCCGTCGACCGCGCGGGCCTGCGCCGTCATGTCGGCGCTGGGCGAGCCGTCCGCGGTGGTGGGGGAGTCGCCGGGGCTCTGGTCGTCGGTCGTGACGGGCTGCCCGGCGGGGGAGGACGCGGGCCCGGCGACGGACGTGGCGGGCTTGTCCGACCCGCTCGGCCAGAACACGATCCCGAGCGCGACCACGACGAGCAGCACCACGCCCGCCGCGATGAGGAAGTACAGCGCGTGGTTCCGCTTCGCCGGGGCGGGCGGCTGCCAGATGGCGGGCTCGGCCCACGGCTCCGGCCCGAGTTGCGTCGACCGCTCGCCCCACGGCTCGGGACCCAGCGGCGTCGACCGCTCCCCGGACGGCGGCATCGGGGTCGTGCGGTCCGGCCAGGGCCCGGGGTCCGGCGCGTCCGGGACGGGGATCCACGGAGGCGGCAGCGGCTCGTTGGACCCGGCGCCGAATCCGGACGGGGGCGCGCCGCCGGGCGGCTGCTCGAACGGGTTCCCCTGGCCCGGCGGCGCCGGCGGGACGCCGTAGTCGCGCGTCGCCTCGTCCTCCCCGGACGGATCGCGGGCCGTCTCCTCGGCGGCGGACAGCGTGTGGCCGGGACCGTCCGGCGACGCCGGCCGCACCGGCGCGTTGCAGCGCGTGCAACGGGGGAGTGCCGGATTGGTGTCGCTTCCGCAGCCCGGACACCGCATAACAGCCCCTTACCCCGTGAGGTGCATCGGTGACAAGATACTGCCCTGTCCGCGGGAACGGACGCCCCCTCCGCGGGTCGCAACCCGGTTGTGATCGGACGGTCACGCCCGCGATCGCCCGCCGGTCACGCCCGCCGAGACCCGCCGGTCACACCCGCTGCCAGCTCCGCACCGGCTGGCCGGTCTTCTTCGCCACCGGGTTCCACAGCGCGACGAACCGCTGCTTGGCGAGCGTCGCGCGGCGCTCGCCCTGCGCGCGTCCCGGCACGTGCGCCGCGTCCGGCTTCGGCTTGCCGTGGCAGTGCGCCCGGCTCTGCTGCGCCCAGTGCAGCAGGAGCTGGTCGACCTGCAGCGACGCCTGCAGCGCCTGCGCCAGCGACGTCCGCAGCTGCTCGCCCTTCGTCAGCTGGCCGACCTTGAGGTTGCGGGTCCGGTTCAGCTGGTTCTGGCGGCGCTGGACGGCGTTCTGGAGCCCCTGGACGGCGGCCGGCAGGTCCTTGCAGCGCCCGGCCCGGCTCATCGCCGCGGCGAGCACGCGGCGCGCGTCGACGCTCGCGTCCAGCACCGCGCTCATGGCCGCGGCCTGCTGCTTCTCCGCGCTGCTGATGTGCTCGTTCTGCGACACCGGCTTGCTGGACGACTTCGACGCCTTCGGGGACGCGTCGTCCTTGCCGCCGCCGGACGGCCACGCGACGAACGCGACCACGACGAGCGCCACGGCGACGAGCGCGGCCACGCCGATCAGCAGCGGCTTGCTCGTCCCGCCACCGGACCGCGCCGGGCCCGGCGGGTAACCGCCGGGGCCGCCCGGCCCGCCCGGCCCGCCAGGGCCCATCTGGTTCATCGGCATGCCCTGGTTGCCCATCGGCATGCCGGGGTTCATCGGGTCGCCGTAGCCGCCCGGCTGGCCGAACCCGCCCGGACCGCCCGGACCCATCGGGGGAGCGCCCATGACGGACGTCCCGCCCGGGTCCATCCGGGTCTGGTCGAATCCGCCGCCCTGCCCGAAGTCCATCCGGGTGTGCCCGTCGAACGGGACGCCGCCCATCGGGCCGGGCGCGAGCTGCGTCGCGTCCGCGTCCGGCATCGGGGCCTGGCCCTGCGGCGGCGAGCCGGCGACCGACAGCGGCGCGCCCCACCCCTGGTCGGCGGGGGGCTGCTGCGGCTGCTGCGAGCCGTAGATCTGGGTGGCGTCCGCCGCGTCCTGCGGGTCGGGCTTGCGCGGCTGGGCGAACCACGACTCCGGGACGATCGACTCGACGGGCGGCGGCGGCTCCTCAGGGGCGAGCGCCCCGCCGGGGAACCCGCCGCCCGCCGGGGGCAGCGCGGGCGCGCCGGACGGGGGCGCGGCGCCGAGCGCCGGCTGCTGCCCCGTCCCGTTCATCTGGCCGTTCGCGTTCGCCTGGCCGTTCGCGTTCGCCTGCTCGGCGGCCCACGCGGGCGGCGGCGCGGCGCCCGCGCCGTTCGCACCCGCACCGTTCGCACCCGCACCGTTCGCACCCGCGCCGTTAGCCCCGGCCCCGTTCGCGCCGGCCCCGTTCGCACCCGCACCGTTCGCGGCGCCGTTGCCGGCGGGCAGGGCGGGCATGCCGCCGGTGGGCGTGTAGCCCTCCGCGTCCGGGTCGAACGTCCACGTCGCGGTGGACTCGGGGTCGCCGGGCGGCGGGCTGGCCGGCGCCCACGCGGGCGTCGGCGGCGGCACCATCATGGTCTTCTCGTCGAGTCCCGCCCGCCCCTCGGCCGCGGCGGCGGGGCCGCCCTGCACGGGCGCGGGAAGCGGCCCGACCGAGTACACGTCGATCGGCGCGTCGCAGTTCGAACACTTGCCGAGCGTCCCGGGCGTGTGAGAACCGCACGTCGGACACTGCATCGCTCTGACCTCGCCTTGTCGCCGCTTGCCACGCCTGCGCATTCCGGCCCGCCGGCTCGGGCGGACCGCTCTTCCCCGCGAACGAAACCGGCAGGGCTCCCGACAAAAGTAGTGGGTGATGTCGCTCGAGGGCGCGTGGATGGGAATCTGGACTCACCGCTGACGGGCTCGCACCGAATCACGACATCTCGGTACCGGTCAAGATTGCCGCCGGTGGTTTACCGGGGATCCTGTGAGGCTGCTCACATCTTAGGGGCGACGGCGGCGCGCCGCCGGAGAACCGCGCACACCCGCCGCCGCAACCCGCCCGGCGCGCGGCGAGCGCAGCGCGCAGCGGCTAGGCTCGGAGCGGTTCAGGGCGCACTTGAACAAGACAGGCGCATCCAGAGAAGACGGAGTCCATGAGCGATCTTCCACTGCGTTCGCAGCTGGCCGTCGCGCTCGGTCGTACGGCCGCCAAGATGTCCCGGATGGCGGGCCGCGGGGACGGCTCGGTGATCGGCGGGCGGATCGGCCTGCGCCTCGACCCCGAGCTGCTCACCCGGCTCGCCAAGGACCGCAAGCTCGTCCTCGTCAGCGCCACCAACGGCAAGACGACGACGACCCGGCTGATCACCTCGGCGATGACGCCGCTGGGCGAGGTCGCCACCAACGCGTTCGGCGCGAACATGCCCACCGGGCACGTGTCCGCGCTCGCGTCCGCGCCCACCGCCCGCTACGGCGTGCTGGAGTGCGACGAGAAGTACGTCCCGATGGTCCTGCGGGAGACCGGCGCGAACATCGTCGCGCTGATGAACCTCAGCCGCGACCAGATGGACCGCGCCGCCGAGATCTGGCTGCTCGCCGGCAAGTGGCGGCGCGCCCTGGAGGCGTCCCCGAACAGCCACGTCGTCGCCAACTGCGACGACCCCCTCGTCACGTGGGGCGCGTCGTCCGCCAAGAGCGTCACGTGGGTCGCCGCCGGACAGCACTGGCGCGAGGACTCCTGGTGCTGCCCCGAGTGCGGCGGCCCCCTCGACCGGCAGGACACCGACGAGGACAGCGACTGGGCGTGCCGGCAGTGCCACTTCCGCCGCCCCCGCCCCGACTGGACGCTGAAGGGCGACCAGATCACCGGCCCCGACGGGCGCGCGTTCTCCCTCGCCCAGCTGTCCCTCCCCGGCCGCGCCAACCGGTCGAACGCGCTCATCGCGCTCGCGGTCGTCGCCCAGTTCGGCGTCCCGCCCGAGCAGGCGCTGCCGCTGCTGTCGCAGGTCACCTCCGTCGCCGGCCGCTACACCACGGTCGAGCACGAGGGCCGCTCCATCCGGCTGCTGCTGTCGAAGAACCCCGCCGGCTGGCTGGAGGCGTTCGACGTCCTGCAGCCCGCGCCCGGCCCCGTCGCCCTGTCGATCAACGCGCAGGGCCCCGACGGCCGCGACACCTCCTGGCTGTGGGACGTCGACTACCGCATCCTGCGCGGCCGCCCCGTCTGGGTCGCCGGCGAGCGGCGGATCGACCTCGCCGCCCGCCTCGAGGCCGCCGACGTGCAGTTCACCCTGGTGGACGACATCGACCAGGCGGTCATGGCCGTCCCGCCCGGGCACCTGGACGTGATCGCCAACTACACCGCCTTCCAGAGCATCCGAACGAGGTACGGCCGTGTCGTCTGACCACGCGAGTTCCGCCCCCGGCGCCCAGCGCCCGCTGAAGATCGTCTGGATCTACCCGGACCTGCTCAGCACCTACGGCGACCAGGGCAACACCATCGTCCTGGAGCGGCGCGCCGCACTGCGCGGCATCCCGACCCAGACGATCAGCCTGCGCTCGGACGAGCCCGTCCCCGCCGACGGCGACATCTACCTGCTCGGCGGGGGCGAGGACCGGCCGCAGATCCTCGCCGCGCAGCGGCTCCTCGGCGACGGCGGCCTCGCCCGCGCCGTGCAGTCCGGCGCCGTGGTCTTCGCGGTCTGCGCCGGCTACCAGCTGCTCGGCCACGAGTTCGGCGGCGAGGAGGGCCAGCCCGTCCGCGGCCTCGGCCTGCTCGACATCCGGTCCGGCCGCGGCGAGCAGCGCGCCGTCGGCGAGATCGTCGGGGACGTCGCGGGCGAGCTGAACGTCCCGCGCATCACCGGCTTCGAGAACCACCAGGGCGTCACGCGGCTCGGCCCGAACGCCCGCCCGTTCGCGAAGGTGCTGCACGGCATCGGCAACGGCGACGGCTACGAGGGCGCCTACGCGGGCCGCGTCCTCGGCACCTACATGCACGGTCCGGCGCTCGTCCGCAACCCGGGCCTCGCCGACCTGCTGCTGCGCTGGGCCGTCGGCCACGACCTGCAGCCGATCGACGACTCGTGGGCCGGCCGCCTCCGCGACGAACGCCTCGCCGCCGTCCTCGGCTGATCCCGGCCCGGACGGGCCGTCCCTGGGGGCCGTCCCTTGGGCTTTCCGGGGCGTTCTTCTTGGGGCGTCGTTCTCCGGGGGCGCCGTTCCGGCGGCGATCCGGTGAACGTTCGGTCAGGGGTCTGGCGGCCCGCGCGGCGGGCTGCCACCGTGACGATCATGATCTGCTGCCGTCCCGGCCGCCGCGACCTGCTGCGCTGGAGCGCGATCGTGGCGGGGGCGGGCCTGCTGCCCGCCCTCGACCCGGCCTCCGCGCGCGCCGCCGGCGCCGCCCGCCCGGTGAACCTCGAACTGGTCACGCTGACGGAGACGTCCGCCGTCCTCACCTGGTACACCGGCGTCCCCGGCACGGACGACGGGCTGGGCCGCATGCAGCCCGCCCCGTCCGACGCCGAAGTGCTCTACGGGACGCACCCGTCGCGCCTCACCCGGACGGCGCACGGCCCGTCGGGCACGCCGTACCACTACGTCGAGCTCACCGGCCTGGAGCCGGGCCGCACCTATTACTACAAGGCACGGTCCAACGGCGTCACCGCCACCGCGACCGGGCTCGCGGGCGGCCAGGCGGCGGGCGTCCCGCAGGGCGACGTGTTCGCGTTCACCACGCCGCAGCCGCCGCCCGGCCGGCACCTCTTCTCCATCGCGCTCTGCAACGACCTGCACCTCGGGGAGACCGTCGCCGGGCTCATCGGGCAGCTCCCCTGGATCAAGGGGATCTCGCAGGTCCCCGGCCATGCCCCCTACCCGGAGATCATGGCGAGGGCGCTGATCGCGGACGCCCGCGCGCGGGGCGCCGACCACCTGCTCGCCGCCGGGGACGTCTCCAGCGAGGCGGCCCCCGACGACCTGCACAACGCGAAGGGCATCCTCGACACGTTCGGCACCTATACACAGGACTATCTCGTCACGCGCGGCAACCATGACCGCGCCCACGAAGGCGCCGCCTATTCCACCTGCACGGTCGGCCGGTACCAGGGCAACGACTGTTTCGAGGACGCCTTCTTCCCGTCCGGACCCAGCTATTTCGCCCGCGACCTGCACGGTCTCCGCGTCATCGGCCTCGACACCTATGACAAGCCCGGGGACGGCGGCGACTCCGGCGGCCTCTCACCGGAACAGCAGGCCTGGTTCGAAGCCGAACTCAAGAAGGACCCGGACCGGCCGACGCTCGTCTTCGGGCACCATCCGCTCTTCACCGAGAACGACCCGCTGTCCGTCACCGGCGCCCATTCCCTCGATGCGGGGCAATCGCTGCGCATTCTCGGCTCCTATGCCCGCACCCCCGGCGTGTTCCTGCACCACGCCGGCCACACCCACCGGAACCAGCGGTCGGTGTTCCCGCTGGCGCCGAAGGTCGTGCAGCAGGAGGTCGGCGCCGTCAAGGAGTACCCGGGCGGCTTCACCCTGCTGCGCGTCCACAGCGGCGGGTACGCGCTGAACTTCTACAAGACCCGCAGCCCAGAGGCCCGGGCGTGGAGCGAGCGGAGCCGGCAGGAACTGTCCGGGCTCTGGCCGCAACTGTCTCTCGGGAACCGCGTCACCGACCGCAATTCCGTCGTCCGGCGCGACCTTTCCGGGCTCACATCCGCCGGCTGACGCGGTCCATGCCGGGCGCATGCGGCGGGTGCGTGAACGTTCGGTGACGTCCCTCCCGGAAATGTCCGCCGGCCCGTACGCTGGGCCGTACTGGCGACGATTTCGGGGGATCTCGTGCCGAGACGCGATTGGCCGAGCCGGATCGACGAGCTGTCCGGCGTGGTCGTGGTCGGCATCGCCATTGCCGGAGGCGGAGCCATCGTCCTTGCGCTGCTCTTCTTCGCGGTGGTGGCCGTCGCCGGAATCGTCCACGGATTGCTGCCCTACTGGCGCTACATCCTCGCGGCCTTCGGCCTGCTGGTCGTCCTTCCGATGGCGGTCACCGGCGTGAAGGAGGCCGCGCGTGCGCGGAAGCGGCGCTTGAACCCGCCGCCCGCGAGGCGGCGCGAGTCCGCGTACTCGGAGCCGTCCGCGCCGCCGCCCGCAGGCGGGGCCGACCCGGTACCCCCGTGGCCGTCGTCCAGCGGGGGACGGCCGATCGTCCGGTCCAGCGGGACGTCGATCAACTGGCACACCTCGACGGTCTACGGCTGCCGCCGCTGCGGTCACAACTGGACGTCCCACGGCCGCGGGGAGGGGAGCTGCTCCGTCGAGGGGCCGCCGTACACGACGCAGACCACCGTCGGCTGGGAGGGCGACATCGTCCAGACGGAGAGCGGCACCCCGTGCGGGTGCAGCCGGTACGAGGGCATCGAACCGCCATGACGTGGCTGCGGAAGATCGACGAGGCGCTGGGGTGGCTGCTCCGCCACCTCGCGGTCGTCGTGGTCGCGGCGTGCACGCTTGGCCTGCTCGCCTCCGTCGCCCTGATCGTCGCCGGATTCTTCCGGATCTCCCCGTTCCTCGCGCTGGGAGCCGTCGGCGTGGTCGCGGTGCTGCTCTACCTCGCGCGGAACACCGAAGGCGGCGGCCCGTACGAACCCTGGTAGCCGGGCCACCGGTACCAGCAGCGCGGAAGAATGCGGAGAGCAGTTCCGAATCGCCGGGAGACCGCGTGACCGTGTTCGCATGTGCAGGGTGCGGCGCCGTCCTGACCGCACCGCTGTCGCAGGTCGCGCTGCCCGTCCACGCGCACCAGTCGTACGGCCACGCCATGCTCCCCGCCCTCATGGAGCCGGGAACGTACGCCGTCGACCCGCACCCTTCAGGGCCGCCGTGGCGCCCATGGGGCGAGATCACGACTGCCGAAGCGGAAGCGCAGGGATGGTACGCGCCCGTCCATGCCGTCTCCTGCGGCCCGCGCGGCGCGATCGTGATCGCGCCCGGCGACGTCCGCGGCACCGTCCTACTTCCCGACCGATGCGACGGCTACTGCATGGGGCTGGACGGGCGGGACGGCCCGAACCTCGCCTGCACCCACTGCGGCCGCGCCGTGGCGACCCGCATCGACGACTGCTCGCTGTGGCAAGCGGTACGTCTAGACCCGCGCGCCGTACGCCCGCTCCCCGGCGAGCCGGACGATCGCCCCGTCCTCGACTGGGACGACCTCCAGCGCGACCGCCCCGGGACACCGCCGATCGAGCGGCCCGGAAGATGGAACCCGATCTGGGAAGCCGCCGCCGGAGCCGCACTCGCCCACCTGCTGGCCGCCTCGGACGGAGCGCCGATCACCGTGCCCGACGGCCTCATAGCCGACGTCTTCGGCCGCGCCCTCGATGCGCTCTTGCCGGCGGGACCGCCCGCGAAGAGCGTGGCCTTGGGTGGCCCGGGGCTGGCGGCCGCCGCTGCCGACATCCTCGTGGTGCCGGTGCACCCGCAGACCGGCAAAACATGGCACCCACCGCGAGAGGCAGCCGAAGCGTCTGGTGGGCAGGCGTCGGGTGGGGAAGCGGCTGGTGGGGAAGCGTCGGGCGGGCAGGCGTCGGGTGGGGAGCTGTTGGCTCGGGAGGCGTCGGCGCGGATGGTGCTGGGTAGCGGGACGCCTGGGAGAACGGTGCCGCTGGCTGCTGATGTGTGGATGCGAATGGCCTTTCCGCACGAGTGGGAGCCCGCCGCTGTCGTTGGCGGCGTGCCCGAAGTCGTCTGGAGGGACGACCCGCCGCCGCTGCTTCCTATTGGGCCCTTCAGACCTGACAGTGAGGTTTTCCTGAGCACTCTTGTGCGGCTTCCCGAAGTCCGCTGCCCATGGTTGCGATCAATTTATGATCGGGTGAGACAGAGGCCGTACTCGCCGCCGTTCTAAGGTGAGGTGCATGCTTTCCTGCTTTGTCTTATTTGTGATTATGGGACGATGTGGCTGTATTGGGAGCTCCTCTCGGGGCGTTCGGGTGCATCGGTGAGAAAGGGTGTTCGGGTGGTGGGGTGGCGCTTGCGTACGGGGCCGCCCCTCCAAAGTCAAGGGCGCCTTCGGCGTCGCTTCGCGATGGACTTCGTCCA